>DAOTWB010000052.1:0-11431 GCA_034436235.1 Anaerolineae bacterium | reverse complement strand
CAGCCTCGCAGTCGTTGCAACCACCTACGACCCGCTGAGGGTACTGAAACATCTACCAAAATTTGATTGTCTGTTGACGTTTATTGTTGCAACTACTTACGACTCTCAGGATACTGAAACCTGCGGGTACTGAAAATAGCAGCGAAGAGACGGGGACAAAACTTCTGTAACCGTCTGCGATCTAGCCGAAATGTTGCGAGGCTATTTGCACTGTCAGAGTGCGCACGCGGCGCGCTCACCTGAAAAGGCTTGGGTGCTAGTAACCAAATTAGGGTCACTGCAACCATCTGCCATCTATTGAAGGCGCTCAAATCTTGACAGCGCTCCGGGAATCCTCTACAATGACGTTGTTCGAATTGTCCGCAGCTTGAAGAGCGCGCCGAAGCCACCATGCAGCCGAAGGCGCGCGAGTGTTCTCTCCGCCACCACGTGCAACCCGATAAGGGTACAAACACTCAGTTCGACTCGATGCGCACCTTGTAGCACGCTAGGTATGACGCCCGAAGGGCACCGAGAGGAGACCGCGAATGAACATGCAACCGAGCAACGTCTTGAAGGCACTTCGCAAAGTCCTGAAGCATCGCGATGAGTTGGAGAAAGTGGCTCGCAAGGAGCAAGTTTTACTGCTCGACTCGTACAAGAATGCGCAGCGCATCGTCGAGCTGATCGGCACGCAAGACGCCGTGCGCGTGGTTGAGCGCCTGATGCACACAGATACAAACGCCTATCACATCCTGCGCCACGAAGGCACTGAGCGGCGCTACATCGCGCCCGATCCGCTCAACGCCCTGCACGTGATGAACGATCCGTTCGGCGAGGCGCTGACGGGCAGCCCAATCGTCTACGAGAAGCAGGCTTTCCTGCCCTATCCGATCTGGATGGACTGGTCAGGCGTTGCAATCTTCGGTCCTTTCTATTCCAAGCGGCAGCTGTACAAATACGCGCGCGTCGTCAAATGGCTGTACCTGAACGGCGAGGCTTACCTCAGCCATGTTACGCAAAACAATGTGCGCCTTGTGGATATCTGCCATCAGCTGCAGTATCCGCTGAACCGTCTGGTGCAGTACGGCATGGTGTTCCAGCACCGCTTCCTGAACGACACGCACTGGATCGTGACCGCCTATGAGAGCGACGCGCGCGACGAAGCCGAGCTGGAGCTCTGCGCGGGCGACGCGCCGATGCTGCGCTCGGGTCAGTGGCGCCCGCGCGACAAGTACAACTGGTCAGAGGTGAGCGAGGTGCGCAAGTGGCTGCCCGAGCAAGCGCGCATGGCGCTGATCGGCACCTTGCAGCGCACAGACCTGCAGCGCATGTCTTGCAGCTGCGAGCAAGACGAATACGCGGATCACGTTTGGACGCCGCCGCTCGCAGGCATGGATGCCGCGCCGATGATCATCGAGGAAATCGGGGACGACGACGAATACAACGACTACGTACCGCCTTCAGCCTTCTGAGATTGCACACAGGAGCGCCTGCACAAGGCGCTCCGCTTTTTGACTGCACACGCATCGCGCCGCACAAGAATGAGACTTGATACAGATGGCGCAGGAGCGCTATACTGATCGAATTGCTGATGCAGGTGAACAGTGGAGCTTTCATGCGGCGTTGGATCGTGTTGGCGCTCGGCATCGTGGTGAGCGCAGTTTTTTTGTATCTCGGCTTGCGCGGCGTGCAGCTGGAAGAAGTGGCGCAGCGCATCGTCGGCGCGGAGCTGATCTGGTTGCTGCCCAGCGTGGCGATCTACTTTTTGGCGGTCTGGGGCAGGACGTGGCGCTGGCACTACCTGTTGCGTCCGATGAAGCGCGTCAGACTGCGCGCGCTCTTTCCCATCGTCGTGATCGGCTACATGGGCAACAACGTCTATCCGTTCCGCGCCGGCGAGGTGATCCGCGCATACGTGCTGAAGCGCAACGAGCAGATCAGCCTGACGGGCAGCTTGGCGACCATCGTGGTGGAGCGCGTCTTCGACGGCTTGGTGATGCTGATCTTCGTCTTCGCCGCGCTGCCTTTCGCGCCAATCGAGGCGGAATGGCTGCGCACAGTGGTCATCTTCGGCACGCTGTTCTTCTTCGGCGCGCTCGCCATTTTCCTAGCGCTGGCAGCGCGTCCTGCCTACACACAGCGCCTTGCGCACGGCGCGCTCAGGCGTTTTTTGCCTGCCAAAGCGCAGATGCCGCTCTTGCGCCTGCTCGATCACTTCTTAGACGGCTTGAAAAGCCTGCGCAGTCCGCGCGACCTGCTGATGACGCTCGTCACATCGGTCTTCATCTGGCTGACCGAGACGACCAAGTATTGGTTCGTGATGCACGCCTTCAATTTTGAGGTCAGCTTCTTCGTGCTGATGCTGATGACGGCTGTGGTCAATTTGGCGACAACGCTGCCGTCGTCGCCAGGCTACATCGGCACATTCCATGCGCCGGGCATCCTTGTGCTGGAGACGTTCCGCGTCAATAGCGAGGTCGCCGCCAGTTACACCATCGTGCTGCACGCGGCGCTCTGGCTGCCGATCACGCTGCTCGGCTTCTTCTATCTGATTCGCGAAGGTTTATCGTGGCGCGCCTTTGAAGAGGCGACCAAAGCAGCTGAGGCTGCCAAGCGCAGCGCTGAATCAGAGGCGGCGGCTGTGGATGCAGGCGAGGTGCGCGCATGAAGCGCGTGGCGATCATCGGCGCGGGCGCGGCAGGGCTGGCGGCGGCGTGGGATTTGGCGAAGGCGGGCTACGCGGTCACGGTCTACGAGTCGGCGGATCGCGTCGGCGGCTTGGCGGGCGGCTTTCGCGATGAAGGCTGGGCATGGACGCTGGAGAAGTTCTACCATCACTGGTTCGAGTCGGACACGGCGATTCTCAAGCTGATGGAAGAGCTGGGCGTGCGCGATCAGGTCATTTTTCCGCGTCCGAAGACTTCAATGTGGTCGCGCGGCAAGCCATACTTGTTCGATAATCCGCGCGCCATGCTCAGCTTTCCGCACTTGCCGCTGTTGCCTAAGCTGCGCTTCGGCTTGGTCGGCTTGTATTTGCGGCTGAGCAAGAATTGGCAGGCGATGGAGCGCTACACAGCTGAGGAATGGCTGCTGCGCACAATGGGCAAGCGCGCTTACTACGATCTATGGCGTCCGATGTTGATCGGCAAGTTCGGCGCGCTCTACGATCAGGTGACGATGGCGTGGTTCTGGGCGCGCATTCACACGCGCACAGTGCGGCTCGGCACGTACATCGGCGGCTTTCAGGCATTTTTGGATGCCTTCGCTGAGAAGTTGCGCGCGTGCGGCGTGTGCATCGCGCTCAGCACGCCGATTCAAGCTGTGCAGCACGACTCGACAGGCGTTCACGTCACGGCGCAGGGCGCGCTGACGCGCTACGACGCGTTGATCAGCACGGCGTCGCCTGCGCTCACGCTCAAATTGATACCACAGCTGGAGACGGCTGACGCGGACTATGTGCGCAAAATTCGCGCGTTGCGCCATATGGGCGCGGCAGTCGTGATCTTCGCTTTGCGGCATCAGCTGCTGAGCGACGGCACATATTGGTTGAACTTGCCTGCCAGCAGCGCTGATAAGGCGCAGAGCGAGTTTCCGTTCGTGGCGCTCTGCGAACACACGAATTTCGTCAGCCGAGAGCATTACAACGGCGATCATCTGGTCTATTGCGGCGAGTATGTGCAGCCTGATCACGCTTATCTGCACATGCCTGAGGACGCGCTCGCTGATCTGTTCATGGGCGCGCTCAAGACGTTCAACGCGCGCTTCACGCCTGAGTGGGTGCGCAAGCGCTGGGTGTTCAGGACGCCTTACGCGCAACCGATTCCGTTCGTCAATCACTCGCAGAACATTCCGTCGCTGCAGACGCCGCTCAGAGGCGTGTTCATGGCGAACATGAGTCAGGTCTATCCGTGGGATCGCGGCACGAATTACGCCGTGATGCTCGGTCGCGAGGTGGCGGCGCTCGTCCAGCAGGCGCTCACGGCATCGGATGCCGATGCGCCGCTGAATAGCGACCTGTGACGTAGTGCGAGAGCTGGCGCTCGATATCGGTGAGCAGCGCGCTGGCGCCAATGCGGAAGTGCGCAGGCGTCAGCCAGGCATCGCCAAGCTCTTCTTTCATCAAGATCAGCCATTCAAGCGCCTGTTTCGCCGTCCGAATGCCGCCTGCAGGCTTGAAGCCGACGCGATAGCCTGTGCGCTCGTAGTAATCGCGAATGGCGCGCACCATCACCAAACCAAACGGCAAGGTCGCGTTGATGGCTTCCTTGCCTGTGGACGTTTTGATGAAATCTGCGCCTGCCAGCATGGCGACCAAGCTCGCCTGTCCGACCTGCCGCAACGTACCAAGCTCGCCAACTGCCAAGATGACCTTCATATGTGCTGCGCCGCACGCTTCGCGGAAGGCGCGCACTTCATCGTAGAGCGCCTGCCAATTGCCGCTCAAGACGTGCGCGCGCGAGATGACCACGTCTATCTCTGCCGCGCCTGCTGCTACCGATTCGCGTATCTCTTCCAACTTCAGCCGCAACGGAATTTGCGCGGCAGGAAAGCCTGTCGAGACGGCTGCCACAGGGATGCGCGTGCCGCGCAAGGCTTCCACAGCCGTCGGAATCAGGTTGTGGTAGACGCAAACAGCGCCAACTTGCACAGGCAGCTCAGCTGCGCCGAGCGCTGCCAGCAGATCGGCGCGCACAGGCTGACGCGCCTTGGCGCACAGGCGCTGCACATTGCTCGGCGTATCGTCGCCGCTGAGCGTGGTCAAATCGAGGAAAGTGATGGCGCGCAAGAGCCACGCCGCTTGCCAAATCTGTTTGACAGTGCGGCGCGTGACGAGCGTAGCGGCGCGGCGCTCAACAGCGCTCTTGTTGACGCGCACGCTCTCGATCCAACCGAGGTCGAGTGGCGCGCCGTCGTTGCGCGGCGGATGATCATGTGTCAGAGTCGGCGTGCGCAGCAGATGTTCGGTCATGGCGCGTGAAAAAATCTCCTTGCGGCAAGTTGCTATCAGTATAGCGCATTTTGCAGCTATAGCTATAATGGCAGAGACTTTGCGCACACAAAGGTAGCTGTCTGCATGGTGTTCTCGCTCAACGATCATCCGCATCGGCGCTATAATCCGCTCACTGGCGAGTGGGTGCTGGTCTCGCCGCATCGCACCAAGCGACCTTGGCAAGGGCAGGTGGAGACGCCGCCCGCCGAGATACGTCCTGAATATGATCCTGAGTGCTATCTGTGTCCGAACAACGTCCGCGCCAATGGCGAGCGCAATCCGAATTACAGCAGCACGTACGTCTTCACCAACGACTTTCCTGCGCTGCTGCCTGATACGCCTGAAGGCAGCTACGCGTCACATCCGCTGCTGCGCGCCGAGTCTGAGCGCGGCACGGCGCGCGTGATATGTTTCTCGCCGCGCCACGACCTGACGCTCGCCGAGATGCAGCCGTCAGCCATTCGTCTTGTGGTGGACGAATGGTGCAGACAATACGAGGAGCTAGCTGCCTTGCCGAACATCGGCTATGTGTTGGTCTTCGAGAATCGCGGCGCGATGATGGGCGCATCCAATCCGCATCCGCACGGGCAAATTTGGGCGAGCGAGCATCTGCCGCAGCAAATTTTGCTGGAAGATGCTTCACAGCGCGCCTATTGGCAGGCGCATGGTCGCTCGCTCTTGGCGGACTACCTAGACGTGGAGTTGCAGATGGGCGAGCGCTTGACCCACCTCAATGCGCATTTCGCCGTGCTGGTGCCGTTCTGGGCAGTCTGGCCCTTCGAGACTCTGCTGATCAGTCGGCGACATGTGAGCGCCATGACCGATCTGAGCGATGCTGAGCGCGACGCGCTGGCAGAGGCGCTCCACGCGCTGACCGTGCGCTACGATAATTTGTTCCAAATCTCGTTTCCATACTCGGCAGGCTTCCACGTCCGTCCCACACAAGCAGGTGATTGGACGCATTGGCATTTTCACGCGCATTTCTATCCGCCGCTGCTGCGCTCTGCGACCGTGCGCAAATTTTTGGTCGGCTATGAGATGCTCGGCACGCCGCAGCGCGATATCACGCCCGAGCAAGCCGCTGAGCGCCTGCGCAGCCTGCCAAGCGTTCACTATAAGAGCGCACTTTGAGACTCTCGTTAGAGCGCAGCACTTGCCAAGCACTGTAAAATCTGGTTAGCTATACTCAGTCCTTTGCTAAGGAGATGAACTGCGCATGTCGGACGCTTTCGAGGCACTCAAAGCAAAACTCGCTCAGACAGGCTCGCTGACCGACGAAGAGATCGCTGCCGCTGACCTGACTGAGGAACAAAAGCTATGGCTGAATGCCGAACGTTACGCCAAACAACGCGACACAAGCGAGACCGTGACGCTGGAACAGTATCTTGAGGCAAACAAAGTGCTAGATAGCGCGCCTGAAGGCAGCCCTGAGTATGAAGCTGCCCTGAAAATTGTAGAGCGCTACGAGCAGCAAGCGTGATGCGCCTGCGCAGCGCGCTACAGCATGACCAGTCCGCCATCCACGTGCAGAGCCTGTCCTGTCACGAAGCGCGCTGCGTCTGAGCATAGGAACAAGACGACCGCTGCCACTTCCTCAGGCGTGCCAAATCTGCCTTGCGGATTTTGCGGCGCGGCAGGCAGCGGCATATTCGGCAGCGCGATCTCAGCAGGACACACGGCGTTCACGCGGATGCCGTGCGGCGCTAGCTCGCGCGCCGCTTCGCGAGTCATGCCGATGATGCCCGCCTTGCTGGCGACGTATGGCGCGTGATCGGCGAGCGGCAGCGGATGTCCGTAGGCGCTGGCAAGATTGACGATCACGCCGCCGCCTTCATCCAACATGACGCGACTGGCGAGCTGAGTCATGAAAAACGTGCCTGTCAGGTTGATCTCGATGATGCGCCGCCAATCGTACTCGTCAATTTTGACAAACGGCGCGGCGCGCAACGTGCCTGCTGCGTTCACCAAGATGTGCAGATGTGTGAAGCGGTCGCGCACAGCTTCGATCATCGCAGCCGCTTGATACTTGTTCGAGACATCGCCTTGAAAGGCGAACGCCGCGCCGCCTTGTGCCACGATTTCTTCCGCCAAAGCGTCGGAGCGATCTGGATTCAGGTCGCCGATAGCGACCGCCGCGCCGCTGGCAGCTAAGGCGAGGCTGATAGCGCGACCGACATCGCCGGCGCCGCCTGTGACCAGCGCGACCTTGCCGCGCAAGTCGGCTGAGAATGGCGCGCTGTAGCTCATAATCGCTCCGCCAGCCATTCGGTCAGCAAACGCATACCGCCTGCGCCAACGCGATGACCGACCGCCTCTTCAAAGAAGGTGACCTGCGCGCCGTGCGCCAGCAGCAAATCGCGATTCTTGCGCGCGATCTCGACTGCGATCACCTCATCTTGCGTGCCGTGCAAGATCAAGACAGGCAAGCCGTTCAGCGGCGGGATGATCTGCTTGGTCAGATAGCCTGGGATGAAACCGCCGAGCGAGACCACGCCGCGCAGGCGCGTCGGCTCTGCCAGCATATAGGCATACGCCATCGAAGCGCCTTGCGAGAAGCCGAGCATGACTATGCGCGCGTCATCTATCCGATAGCGCGCCTTGAGCGCTGCAATGAACGCATCTAGATAGCTGAGCGCTGCTTGCAACGTAGTCGGATCGGTCTTGCCGCCTTCGAAGTTAAACCACGAGTAGCCTTGACTGGTCGGCGCGGTCAACGGCGCGCGCGGACTAACGATCAGCCACTCAGGGCTGGCAGCGCGGCTGAAAATCCACGTCACGTCTTCATCGCCTTCATAGCCGTGCAACATTAGCAAGAGCGGATGCGCGCCTTCGCGTTGCGGCACGCGCACGCGGCAGGGCACGCCGCCGATCTCAAAGCGCTCAGCCAATGTGTGAAGTTCTTCTGCCATGCTGTTAACGTCCGTTCAATTTTTGGATAGCAATTTTGTAGGTCACGCGCACTTCGCCTTCAGCGAGCGTGAATTCCTCGCGTCCGCGATATTTCAGCGCCAGCTTTTTGATCACCTCATAAGCGCCTTCTTCGGTCTCTTCTGCCACCACGCCGCGCGCTTCCGCCCAGTGATATTGATTCTCAGGATCGATGATCAGGACGGTCACTTTGGCGTCGCGGCGCATGTTGCGATCCTTCTGCCGTCCGCGCGCCGTGTTGACGATGATATGCTCGCCGTCAAAATCGAACCAGACAGGCGTCACTTGCGGCTGACCGTCAGGCATGACGGTCGCCAAGGCGCAAGGAATCGGGCGTGTGAACAGATCGCGCAAATTTTCGGGAACAGTGACGGACATTTGGCAATTTCCTTTGCGATGAATGAATGCTCGCTCAGATTGTACTCACAGGCGCGCGGCAGCACCACTCATCTGCCCATTGAGCGCGACAGATTGTGCTAAAATTGCGTACTAAGTGCAGGCGCTCAGGCGCATAACATCACGCGGAGTTTATGACATGGGTAGATTGCTGATTGAGTTGGTGCAATTCAGCTTCTTGATCTTCAACTTGCTGATCTTGGCGCGTGTGCTGATGAGTTGGTTCAATCCTGATCCGAGCAGCGCGATTGTGCGCACAATCTATCAGCTGACTGAGCCGATTCTCGCGCCAATACGCCGTCTGTTGCCTTCCACAGGCATGTTCGATCTCAGCCCGATGGTGGCGCTCATCGGCGCCATCGTGCTAGAAGCGCTGATCTTGCAACTGCTCGTAACGTTGCTTTGAACAGGATGCCCAATGCACAGCGCATTGGGCAGTTCAGCTCACGGAAAGTGGATCTGCCCGTCGCTCGCCACGACCGTCAAGCCTTCAGGGAAGCGGCGCGCGCTCGGATGTGAGCAGAAAGCGTTCATCAGCCGCTCAAAGTGCGTTTCATCAGCGCGCTGCACCAACAGATGCAGGCGCAGCCAGCTCAGCTCAATTGAGCAGCCGTACGCCAGACCATACGCCTGATACGCCTCAAAGAGCGCCGATGGTAGCCTATCCAAGAATGGCGAGTGCAGATCGTGGTAGCTGTGCCACGTGCTTTCTAGAGAGGGCATGTGAATCGCCCATAGCAGCAGCACATCAGGCGATTTGCTCAAGATGTACTGAATGTAACTTTGAATCTGTTCAGGCGCGTTCAGCCTACCGAACATATGCGCGATAGGCGGCTCAGTTAATCCTTGCAGGTCTAAGAAGCGCGAGCCGAGCGCGTATGGTATTGCGCCTGCGTCCACGTGCGCCAATGTGATAGTTGTCGGATCGCCCAGCTGCTCGCGCCAATATCTGCCCAGCTGAATGTAAGGATTGCCGTTCATCGCGTCGTGCGCGCGCCGCGCCAGACCAAACAGCCCTTGTGCCTGAGCGCCTTGTGCGAGCAGAACTAAATCGCTCGACATCGCGATCACCAAAAGCGCGCCAAGTGCCGCCGCTGTGAGCAGCCGTGCGATCCAGCGCTGCTTGACCAAGCGTTCAGCGCGCTGTGCGACGCCGAGTCGCCTGCTGAGCTGAGCTATCGACATCACGATGCCGAGCGCAAGGATCGCATATAGCGTCCAGATCGGCACAATCAAAAAACGGTCAAAAATGCCTGCCAATGGCGTCGTCTGTGTGTAGAAGAGCAGAATGCTGATCGCGCCTGCCGCCAACAGCGCGATCCACTGCGCCTGACGGCGCGGCGCGAATACGAGCGACACGATGAATGCCACGCCGCTGGCGATGAAAACATCTGCGTAGCGCTGCAGCCACTCTGCTACATATGTCGCGCCGTCCTGTGACGCGCGCACTTTGCGATAGAAACCTGTCGGCAACAGGTCGCCGAAGATCGCTAACTTGAGCAAGTAGTAGCTTGCCATTACAAGCGCGAAGATCGCCGTTCGCCGCAGCAGCGCCGCGCGCTCAGGCGAGCGCCACAGCAGAACTGCACC
Organism: Anaerolineae bacterium; assembly: GCA_034436235.1. Taxonomy (GTDB): domain Bacteria; phylum Chloroflexota; class Anaerolineae; order Aggregatilineales; family UBA2796; genus CP2-2F. The sequence continues at coordinate 1,545 of DAOTWB010000052.1, read as the reverse complement.
GCTCAGCGCGCCGATCAGCAGATACTCAGGGCGCACCAAGTGCGCCAGAAACGACGCGACAAAGAAAACGCTCAACCAGCGTCGTCGCGCTGCCGCTGAGCGCCGCTCGTCAAGCGCGTACGCTGTGCTGATGACTATTCCCGCGGCGCACAAGACGCCTAGTAGCGCTTCAAAGCCTGAGAAGACGAGCTGTCGGATGTTCTGATCGCGCATCAACAGAATAGCGAGCAGGAGCGTGAAAAAGGCGGCAGCGCGTCCTGAGAGAATGCCTGTGGCGCGCATTGCTTGTCCAAGCACGACGACGGCGAGCGCTAACGCGGTCATGTTGATCAATGCGCCGGCTAGGATCGGATTGATGCACAGCAGCTCGGCAGGCACCAGCATCAGCATGTAAAGCAGGCTGGTGAAGCCTTCAGAGGGAATGTTGCGCGGATCGTAAGCAAAAGGACGACCTTCCACGAAGTTGCGCGCATAGGTGAAATAGACGTAAGCGTCGTCGTAGACGACGATTTGAAGCGGCGCAAGCAGGAAAAAGGCGGCGATGAGGACGAAAATTGCGCCGTCGTAAAGCCAATTCAGCAAGTGCGAGCGCATGTTCATCGTAGCCAGACGAACTTTTCACGAGCGAGTCTAGCAATGCCTTGCGCACGCCGCAAAAAACGGTTATCAAGTTGTCACGCGCCGCTTTTGCGCTATGATTAAACTGAGAAGCAGTACGCTAAGGAGTCGGGCATGAACCGTAAGCTGGAACAATTCAACATCACCGATCGGCGGCATGGTGCAGCATTTGCTGTGCGCATTGTGACTCGTGCGCCACGCGACGAAGTGGTGGGCATCCAAGAAGGCGGCAGCGTCAAAATTCGCCTGACTGCCTCGCCGGCGGAAGGGCAGGCGAACATTGCGCTGATCAAGTTCCTCTCAGCGCGGCTGGGCGTCCCTGAAAGCGCGGTTGAGATCGTGGCAGGGCAAGATCGGCGCGATAAGATGGTCTCGGTGGAAGGTGTGACCGCCGAAGAAGTGGAAGCGCGCTTGAAGCCCGATGAAGGCGCTGTGGACGACGACTCTGAATAGCGGCGCGCAGACGCACAGCCTGCCGCTGTGCGTCTGCACAAAAGCAGCGGCTAGACCTGAGCGCTTTCAGAGTCGGGCGTGTGCCGCTGCAAGCGATAACCGATGCCCGGCTCGTTCAGGATGTACTCAGGATTGGTCGGATCGGACTCCACTTTTTGGCGCAGCCGCCAGATAGTCGCACGCAAAATGTGGACATCATCAGCGTATTCGGCGCCCCAGACGTGCGCTAATAGGTAGTCGTGCGTCAAAACGCGATTTGTGTTCTCTGCCATTGTGACCAGCAGGCGATATTCAGTTGGCGTCAGATGGACAGCCTTGCGATTGACCGTAACTTGCCGCGCCGCGTAGTCAATGCGCAGGTCTTTATTCTCGTAGACAGTGGCGCGCGGCGCGGCAGGCTCGGCAGGGCGATAGCGGCGCAGGACGGCTACAATGCGCGCTTGCAGCTCGCGCGCGCCGAACGGCTTGGTGATG
>DAOTWB010000051.1:0-37151 GCA_034436235.1 Anaerolineae bacterium | reverse complement strand
GCGAAGCCTTTGACGCGCCCTGCCAATTGATCGGCGGTCATGCCTTGCGGACGCTTGCGCATCAATTGCATGATCAGATCGGCGTGACCGCGCGTGCTTTCCACGGCGAGCCGCGCCTCAGTGCGGAAAGTGGACATGAACTCGCGCAGCGCGCTCCAGTCGGTCTGTTCCATGCTGATCAGCGTGTAGAGCTGACCGTTGTTGCCTTGCACGGAAACTGCCCAACACGGCACATACGCGCCTGTCATCAGCGTGTGGAAGCGAATTGGCTCGCCTGTGCTGAGCGCGCGCGCCCGAATCTCGTTAGCGCTCGGACCTTCGGCGCGGCGCGCATCGAGCAGCATGGCAGCTGCCACCCAACCTTCAGCGCGGATCAGCGTCAGGTTTGGCCCGAGCATCGCGCGCGACGCCTCGTTATCCAGCACAAGGCGGTCGGCTGAGTCGAAGACCAAGATGCCATAGCCCATGCGGTCGATCAGCCGCTTCAGATCAAGGTCAGGTGGTGGTGTCAGTCTCGATTCGCTCATGGCACTGCCTTCGCTTCACGCACATGCCGATAACATGCCGAATAGCTTAGCACGCGCCGCGCTTTTTGCGCAACGTAGCCTAGCCTTGCTGCTGGCGCGGCTGTAGCAAGGCTTGTCTTTGGCTCAAAAACAGCGCGCGCGCCAATACAGCGACGCCGCTGCCGATCAACACGCCGAACCACAGCTGCACAAAGCGCGCCACTAAAGTCACAAAACCTGCCTGCGGCACGCTCAAGCCGACCAAGTGCTGCAGCGCGCCCGTGATCGTCAGATCGGAAGCGCCGATGCTGCCCGGCATTCCGCTCAGCGCGCCTGCCACCACTGAAAGGCTGATCACCAAGAGCGCTTGGAAGAACGTCTCAGGCGCCGCAGGCAAGCCGATGCCGACCAAGATTAAATACACGCCGAGTCCATCGAGCGCGTTGGCGAGCGTGCCGAGTCCGACGGCGAAGATCAGATTAGGCAGCTGCACAATCCGATAGCTGCTCTCATAGAAGACCTTGAAACTGCGCGCGAAGCGTCCGATGTACGGCAGGCGGCTCAGGAAGCGCAGTAGCGCCATGCACAGCGGACGGTACTGCAAGATCGCGATGCCTAACAGCAACGCGCCGAGCGCTGTGAAAACAATTGACCAGTATTCGTGCGCGGCAAGGTTCAAAATTGACCACGCGATCAGCAACAGGACTGCCATGCCGTCTGAGAGCCGCTCAGAGGCGACCACAGGCAAGGTCTGCGCAATCGGCGCGCCTGTCAGCCGTTGCAGCAGCACGCTCTTGAGCGCCTCTGCGGCTTTGCCCGGACTGATCGCCAGCGGAAAGCCGATCAAAAAGACCGCCGCGCTCGCCTTGATCGAGATGTTCCGAACGCCGACCACGCGCAGGTAAAAGTGCCACTTCACGAAGCGCAGCGTCCAGTTTGCCATGCGCAGCAGCAAGATAGGCATCATCAGCCACCACGTGAAGCGCATGGCATACGCCAACAAGGCTGAGAGATCGCTGAGCAGCGCCACGCTCACAAAAGCGAGGAAACCTAAGCCTAAGCCGATCAACAGCAGCTGCACAAGGTCTCGTCGCAAGCGCGCGTCCTTTTAGCTTATCCAATCGCGATTGGCGGAATCCCAGTTGCGGTGACGATAGGCGCGCTTGCATTCGATGCACACGCGCGCGCTCGCCAGCTCGCGCGAGCTGCGCCAGCGCCAGCGCACCACGCCGCTATGATGCCGACAGAACGGACGGTAACAGATCGGACAGTAATCGCCTTCGGCGAGACTGCTCTCGCCATGGCGCGCTTTTTCCTCAGGATGGCTCTCACAGATGTGACAATACGGGACGGGCATTCTACGCTCAAGCTGATTTCGGTCAGGACGTGGCAACTATGCCGACGCCGATTATACTCAACGCAGCGCGAAAAGTGTGCAGCGCGTTTTCAGGTTTGTCCAAATGCGCTATGATCGCTTGGCAAATGCTGAGCCAATGTGGAGCACATAGTGACTGAATGACTGAATCTGACGCGCCTGCGCAGCGCACATCCGCTCAATCCGAGCCGATTCCGACCGTTGCGCCTGAGCGCCACCTGACGCCTGAATTCCCTGACGCGCCGCACGGCGTCGCTTTCATCGGCGATGCGCCGCCCAAGCCTGCGCGCCCGAGACGTCACAAGCCGCGCCAAACTGAGCTGCCCTTGCCCAAGCCGCAAGTCAGGCAGACTTTTCCGCTGCTCACGCTGGTCAGCGCGCTGCGCACGCTGAGCGTCACCTTCGCTGCCGCCGTCATGGCTGCCACCATCTTCATGTGGTGGACTTCGCCCGACTTTTTGCCCGCCCAAGCGCGCCGCGACCTGGCGCCTGTGCAAGCCACCGCGCGCTTGGTCGCTTTTGCCACGCCGACCTTGCTGCCCACGCCGATCTGGTACAATCGCATCGGCATTTTGGCAGGTCACAGCGGCATGACCGCGCCCGATGGCAGCCGTCGTGAGCAGCCCGATCCCGGCGCCGTCTGTCCCGATGGTTTCTACGAGCGCAGCGTGACCGAAGCCGTCGCTGAGCGCGCCGCCGCCATTCTGCGCGCACGCGGCTACACGGTAGATATCCTCGAAGAGTTCGATCCGCGTTTGAACGGCTATGAAGCGGCAGCCTTCGTCTCGCTGCACGCCGATTCCTGCGCGAACTTCGGCTACGGCGGCTATAAATCCACCTATCCTGCCGCGCGCACCTTGATCCGCGATCAGGATATCCGCCTGAATGAGTGCATCCGCCTGAACTATGAGAGCCTGACAGGCTTGCCATTCCAGCCGGGCAGCATCACGGATAACATGCTGCTCTATCACGCTTTCAGGAAGATCGGCGTGCGCACGCCTGCCAATATCCTAGAGCTTGGCTTCCTGAGCTACGACCGCGACCTGCTGCAAAATCAGCCCGATCGCGTCGCGCTGGCAGTTGCCAACGGCATTTTATGTTTTTTAGAGCCACAAGCGCCTTGAGGAGTTTTTTACGATGCAGCCGACCGATAAAGAGTTGGTCATGTACAGCCGCAGCACGCCGTGTCCTTTTGTGAGCGTGGCGCGGCGCGTGCTAGAGCGCGAAGGCGTGCCTTACCGTGAGCTGCTGATTGACCGCGATAAGCGCTATGAAGCGCGCGTGCTGGAATGGACAGGTTTTCTCTCCGTGCCAACTTTGATCGTGGCGTGGCGCGGCGAAGAGCTGCCTTACGAGCCGCCGGCGCCCTTGCCGCGCGGCGCCTCGCCACGCGGCATCGACCGCGGCAGTATGCTCACTGAGGCGAGCGAAGAAGAACTCTTGGCTTGGTTGCGCAAACATGGTTTTTTGAGCTAACACACTTTTTAGGAGCACACGCTTATGTACATTCTCGCCCTTGATCAAGGCACGACCAGCTCACGCGCCATTCTGTTCAACCGCGATGGCAAGCCGCTCAGCGTGGCGCAGAAGGAATATCCGCAACTTTATCCGCAAGCCGGCTGGGTCGAACACAATCCGTCCGATATCTGGAGCACACAGCTCGGCGTAGCAGGCGAGGCACTCGCGCGCGCCAACGCCAATCCGCGCGATGTGGCAGCCATCGGCATCACCAATCAACGCGAGACGACCATCATCTGGGAACGCGCCACCGGCAAGCCGATCCACAACGCTATCGTCTGGCAGTGCAGGCGCACAGCGGCGCGTTGCGAGCAACTGCGCGCCGAAGGCTTTGCCGAGACCGTGCGCGCCAAAACTGGACTCGTGCTGGACGCTTACTTCAGCGGCACGAAGGTCGAGTGGCTGCTGGATAACGTGCCGAAGGCGCGTGAGCGCGCCGCCGCAGGCGAGCTCGCCTTTGGCACTGTGGATACCTGGCTGCTGTGGAATCTGAGCGGCGGCAAGATGCACGCCACAGATGTCAGCAACGCCAGCCGCACTATGCTCTACAACATCCACACGCACGATTGGGACGACGAGCTGCTGGCGCGCTTCAATATTCCGCGCGCCTTGCTACCACAAGTCTTGCCGTCAAGCGCGCGCTACGGCGAGACGGACGCCGCGATCTTCGGCGCGGCAGTGCCTATCGGCGGCATGGCAGGCGATCAACAAGCGGCGACCTTCGGACAAGCCTGTTATCAGGTCGGCAGCGTGAAAAATACATACGGCACAGGCTGCTTCATGCTGATGAACACGGGCGAGCGCGCCGTTGACTCGCGCGGCGGCTTGCTGACGACGGTCGCGTGGCAGCTCGGGCAACATCCGACCGTCTACGCGCTCGAAGGCAGCGTCTTTGTGGCAGGCGCGGCTGTGCAATGGCTGCGCGACGAGCTGCAACTGATTCGCACGGCGGCGGAGTCTGAGGCATTGGCTGCCAGCGTGCCAGATAGCGGCGGAGTCTACGTGGTGCCAGCCTTCGTCGGACTCGGCGCGCCGTATTGGGATAGCTTCGCGCGCGGCACAATCGTCGGGCTGACGCGCGGCAGCAATCGGGCGCACATCGTGCGCGCCACGCTCGAGTCCATCGCCTTCCAGACGCGCGACGTGGTCGAGGTGATGATCCGCGATGCAGGTCTGCAGCTGGAGACCTTGCGCGTGGACGGCGGCGCAGTTGCGAACGATTGGCTGATGCAATTTCAAGCGGACATTCTCGGCGTGCCTGTGGTGCGTCCTGCCGTGACGGAGACGACGGCGCTCGGCGCGGCATACTTAGCAGGCTTGGCGGTCGGCTATTGGGAATCGCCTGAGCAGTTCGCGGCGCAATGGGCTGCCGAGAAGACGTTCACGCCGCGTATGTCGGCTGATGAGCGCGACAGCCGCTATCACGGTTGGCAGCGCGCCGTGGAGCGCGCTAAAGCGTGGCTCAATGCGTAGATCGTGCGCGTCTTGGTCTTAGGCGATACGTTCAGCGAGGCGACGCGGCGCGCGGCGCTGATGCAACTCTTGCCGCGGCTGGACTCAACGCGCATTCAGCTGGCAATCGCAGCCTTGCGCGCCGCGCCTGACGATCTGATTGACGTTGCGCTCAAGGCGCCGCGCGTCCTCTCGCTTGGCGCGGCACGGCGTCTCGTCGGTCTGCTGCGGACGCTGAACATTGAGCTGCTGCACATCCTTGAGCTATCGGCAGCTTTTATCGGCATTGCGGCAGCGCGCTATGTCGACCTGCCGATCTCAATCGTCTGTGAGCGCGCGCCTGCGCTTGGCGCGCTCACGCGCTTAGCGCGCGGACGATACATGGCGCAATGGCAGCTCTTGGCGCGCTTTGTGCAGCGCATTCTGGCGCCTTCAGAGCTGGTCAAGCGCAGCTTGATCGCGCTCGCCAATATCGCGCCTGAGCAGATCGGCGTGGTCTATCCTGTCTACGCCTTTGAGCCAGTCGCGCAGGCGGATCGCGCGGCGCTCGGCTTGGCGGAAGGCAAGCATGTGGCGCTGATCGTGCCGCAAGGCTATGATGCAGGCTACTTGCAAGCGCTGGATGTGCTGGAGCGGCTGCGCAAGCGCGGCGTGGATGCGCGCTTAGTGGTGATCGGCGAAGGCGAGACGTTTCAAGCGCTGCATCGCGCGGCGGCGCAGTTGAATTTGCCGATTCGCTGGTTTCCGAAGCGCGCCGATCTGCCTGAAGTGTTGGCAGCGTGCGATGTCGTGCTAGACTGTACTGAGCGCGAGCAACTGCCTGAAGGTCTGATTGCAGCCATGTTGGCAGGCAAGCCGATCGTCGCGCCGCGTCAGGCGGGCATCACCGAAGTGCTGGAGCCGAACATCGCCGCTTTGATCGTGACGCCTGCTGATGTTAGCGATATGGCATTGCAAGTCAGCCGCGTGCTACAATATGAGTCGTTAGCAGAGCGCTTAGCGCGCTCTGCTCGCAGGCGCGCGAACGAGCGCTTTGCGCCTGAAGCGCACAGCCGTGCCATGACCGAATTCTTTGAGGCAACGATCTACAGTATGCGATGAGCAAACGCACTGCCCGTGAGCGCGCCAAGCGCCTTCCCAGCCGTCCGCTGATCGAGCGCTTGCCTGCGCCGCTGCGTCCGTGGTATCAGGCGGCGCGTCCGCGCAGCTTGCCCGCGACCTACGCCGCGCTGCTGACAGGCGGCGCCGTGGCGCTTGAGGCGGGCGTTTTTGAGCCTGTGCGCTTTCTCCTGGCGCTAGTCGGCGCGTTGTTGCTACAAATCGCCTCGAATTTTGTGAACGAATACGTGGATTTTCAGCGCGGCACGGACGCGCTGAAAGTGGCAGGCATGGGCATGGTGCTGAGCGAAGGCAAATTGAGCGCGCAACAGGTGCTGATCGGCGCAGTGGTGACGACGATCGGCGGCGCGCTGATCGGCTTGCTGTTAGTGGCGCTCTCAGGCACGACGCTGCTGTTCGTCGGCATGGTCGGCGTAGCGGCGGTCGTGCTGTACACTGCCGGACCGCTGCCGCTCTCGCACATCGGTCTAGGCGAGGCGACAGCATTCCTGTGCTTCGGTCCGCTGATGACGTTCGGGACGTATTACGCGGTCAGCGGGCAGGAGAGCGCACAGGCGTTGCTGACCGGCGTGCCGCTCGGCTTCACGGTCGCCGCGATTTTGCACGCCAACAACATGCGCGATATCGAGGCAGATCGCGCGGCGAACAAGCGCACGTTGGCAGTGCGCTTCGGCTTGCGTGGCGCGTATATCGAGTTCAATGTCCTAGTCTACGGCGCGTATGTCTCGCTCGGCGCGCTGATCTTAGCAAGCGTCCTGCCGCTGACGACGGCTATCGCGCTTGTGACGCTCTGGGAAGCAATCTGGCTGGTGCGCGTCACCACGCGCAGCAAGGACGTGCAAGCCTTGCATCGCGCGCAAGGGCGGACGGCGCGCTTGCATTGGTGGTTCGGCTTAGCGTTGAGCGTCGGATGGCTCTTGGCGGCGTTGCTAAACGGTTGAAGGATGACGACACGATCTGATCACGAGACACCGTTGCTGGTTTTGCGTCCATCGAAGGGCTGGGTCGCGCTGAAGCTGCACGAGCTATGGCGCTACCGCGAGTTGCTCTACTTTCTGACGTGGCGCGATATCAAAGTGCGCTACAAACAGACTGTGATCGGCGCGGCGTGGGCGATCGTTCAGCCGTTCACGACCATGATCATCTTCTCGCTCTTCTTCGGACAGTTGGCAGGCATACCGTCCGACGGCTTGCCGTATCCAATCTTCAGCTACACAGCGCTTGTGCCTTGGTCATTCTTCGCCGCAGCACTTGCTAATGCGTCCAACAGCTTAGTAGGTAGCGCGAATTTGATCAAGAAGATATACTTTCCACGTCTAGTGATTCCGCTCTCAGCTGTTCTGAGCAATGTGGTGGATTTCTGTCTTGCCTTTGGCGTGCTTATGCTGATGATGCTGGCTTACGGCATTTTGCCGACGGTCAATGTGATTTTCCTGCCGCTCTTCCTGCTCTTGGCGTTCAGCACAGCGCTCGGAGTCGGCTTGTGGCTCTCAGCGATGAACGTCCAGTTCCGAGACGTGCGCTACGTAGTGCCGTTCTTGGCGCAGGCATGGCTTTTCATCACGCCGATCGCCTATCCGAGCAGCCTGATTCAGAACGAGACGCTGCGCGCGCTATACGGACTCAATCCGATGGCAGGCGTGGTGGAAGGTTTCCGCTGGGCGCTGCTCGGCACGCAGACGGCGCCTGATGCTACGATACTTGTCTCAGCGCTTGCCTCGGCGCTATTGTTGGTCAGCGGCGCGTTCTATTTCCGCCGCATGGAAAGAACCTTCGCGGATGTGGTCTGAATGGGCGACTTAGCGCTGCGTGTAGACGGTTTAGGCAAGAAATATCGCATTGGCAAGCGCGAGGCGGCATATCGCACTTTCCGCGATGTACTCGCCGATGCGCTCAGCGCGCCGTTCAAGCGCATGACAGGTCTGCTGCGCGGCAATGCAGCGGCGGCTGCCGATTTGAGCGAGACGATCTGGGCGCTGCGCGACGTGTCCTTTGAGGTGAAAAAAGGCGAGGTGGTCGGCATCATCGGGCGGAACGGCGCAGGCAAAAGCACGCTCTTGAAAATTCTCGCCTCGATCACTGAGCCGAGCGAAGGCGAGGTGCAACTGTACGGTCGCGTTGGCGCGCTGCTGGAAGTTGGCACAGGCTTTCATCCTGAGCTGACAGGACGCGAGAACATTTACCTGAACGGCGCAATCCTAGGCATGAGTCGGGCGGAGATCAAGCGCAAATTCGATGAGATCGTCGCCTTCGCTGAGATTGAGAAGTTCATTGATACGCCTGTCAAGCATTATTCAAGCGGCATGGGCTTGCGGCTTGGCTTCGCGGTCGCTGCGCACCTTGAGCCTGAGATTCTAATCGTAGATGAAGTGCTGGCAGTTGGCGATGCAGCCTTTCAGAAGAAATGCTTGGGCAAGATGAACGAAGTGGCAGGCGAAGGTCGCACAGTGCTGTTTGTGAGCCACAACACGGCGGCAGTGCAAGGTTTGTGCGAGCGCGGAATTGTGTTGGAAAGAGGACGCCTAGCTTTTGATGGCGCAGTGGAAGCGGCACTTGAGCATTACCTGATGCAAGGCAGCCTAGCTGCACAAGGCGAGGTGACGCTTATGCCGCATTCGAATCGGCGCAGCGCTGCTACGCCAATTTTGCAGAGCATACGCCTGACCGACTCGGCGGGCAACGCGAAGCCGATCTTTCAAAGTGGCGAGCCGCTGACCATTGAACTGACTCTAGCGCCGCCACAGCCGCTCAACATGCCGTCCATCGGCATTGGCGTGGATGATCCAAGCGGCGTGCGGCTGTTCAGTTTGGTCAATCGGTATGCGCCGTCAGGGTTGCAAATTGAGCAGCTTGCGCAGCCTTGCCGTGTGCTGTGCCAGCTTGCCGAGCTGCCGCTGCTGCCTGGGCGCTACAGTCTCTCTTTGAGCGTTGGCACTGCTGAAGAGCCGCTCATGGACGCCATTGATCACGCTGTTTTTTTGGAAGTAGAAGGCGGCGATGCACTTGGCATCGCCAAGCTGCCGCCTGCCTATCTCGGACGTTTTCTGGTGCGCGCTGCATGGCAACTGCATCAAACAGAGGCTATTCTGCCGTGATCGCGTTGAAGCGGACTGCCCAACGGCTCTTCCCAAAATTGTACGTGGCGCTCTATCGTGCGCGCCGCGATCGTCAGCAAGCGGCTGCGTTGATGGCGCAAGCGCGCCAATTGCAGCACATTGCACGGACTGCGCCATCTGAGAAGTGGATACAAGCTGTGCTGGATACGTCTGCTTTTCGCGCCAGCCAGAAAGCAGATGAGATCAGACGGCTGCTGGCGCGGCTGATCGCGCTGCAGCCGCGCCATGTGTGCGAAATTGGCTGTTATCGCGGCGGCACGCTCTTTTTGTTCTGCCAAGCGGCGGCGCCCGATGCGCATTTGATCTCGCTCGATCTAGCGCACGCGCCTGAGCGCTTGCGCGCCTACCAGCATTTTCGACGCCATGGTCAGCGGCTGAGCTTTGTGAGCGGCGACTCACATGCGCCACAAACGTCCGAGCGTGTGCGGCGTCTTTTGCGCGGCGCGCAGCTCGACTTTCTGTTCATTGATGGCGACCACAGCTATGCAGGCGTCAGAGCAGATTTTGAGACCTACGCGCCGTTGGTGCGCAGCGGCGGCTTGATCGCCCTGCACGACATCCTGCCTGATCGCAGCCCTTCCTATGGCGAGCGAACGGTCGTTTACAGCGGCGAAGTCTACCGCTTTTGGCAGGAAGTGAAGACATCTTACGCGCATGAGGAATACATTCAAGCACCTGATCAAGATGGCTATGGCATCGGCGTCTTGATCAAGCCTTGAGCGATGAGAATCTGTGCTTCGATCCTGAATTGGAACGCTTGGGAACAGACGGTCGCTTGCGTGCGCTCGCTGCAAGCGTTGTGCGAGCCCACCTTGCACATCGCAGTAGTGGATAATGCCTCACAAGAGCCGCTGACGCCTGCTCTGCAGGATGTTCACCTGATGTGTGCCGCTGAAAATCGCGGTTACAGCGGCGGACATCGCCTTGCGCTACACTGGGCGCAACAATGCGGCGCGGAGCTGCTCTGGTTGCTCAATAACGATCTGCTGGTGCGCCCTGAGACGCTTGCACAGTTATTGCGCGCCTATCGGCAGCACGGCGCGGCGCTGTACGGCAGCTTGCCGCTCGATTTCGACGGCGCTCAAGTGAATGCAGGCGTCAAATTCTACCTGTTGGACGCGCGCGGCAAGCCTGATATGCGGCGCAGCTGGGAAGGCGAGGCTATTCCGCGCACAGGCGATCACAGCCTTGCCAATCTGAGCGGCAGCAGTTTGCTCATCCCGCTCAGCGTGATCGCACAACACGGCTTCATGGATGATCGCTTCTTCTTGTACTGGGAAGAGACGGATTATTGCTTTCGCCTAGCGCGGCGCGGCGTGCGCTCGATCTTGGTGGCGGATTCGCAGGTGTGGCATCGCTCGGGCGGCGCAGTGCAAGCACAGAACACCACATTGCGTCACGTGATCCGCTATTACATCAACCGCAATCGGCTCGTTGTGCTGCGCCGCTATGCGCGCCCGCGCCATTACTTTTATGTCCTGCGCACTGAGCTGCGCCAAGCGGCAAAAGTCCTGCGGCAACGTCCTCTAGGCATAGCAGAGCGCTTCTATCTGCACAGCGTCCGCGACGGACTTCTAGGCAGGCTTGGCAAAACATATGCTCCTGAGGCTTACCGATGAGCGAGAAATTGGCGCTGTGCTTTGTGACGCGCGAGTATCCGCCTGAGACGGACTACGGCGGCATTGGCAGTTATTACTACGCAGTCGCGCGCACTTTAGCGCAGCGCGGTCACACAGTTGTTGTGCTTTCAGAGGCGCTCGGCGCCGAACGCTACGAAGTGTGCGATGGCGTGCATGTCTATCGCATACGTCCGCGCTACAGCGTGAGCCATTTGCCGCTTGTATGGCGCTTGCAAGCCGTCTGGCGCGGCTATCGTTTAGCCGTCGCCCTAGCGTTGCGCCAAATCGTGGCGCGGCACGCCATACAGCTGATCGAGAGTCCGGAGCTGCACGCTGAGCCATATCTGTACAGCTTGTTGCCCAAGCGTCCGCCGATGGTAGTGCGCTTGCACACAGGCACGCGTCTAGGCGTCAAATTCAATCCGCAACCGCTCACGCCGCGCATCAGGCTGAACATGCGGCTGGAGAACGCGCTGCTCAGCCGTGCGCAAGCGATCAGCGCGCCTTCCAAAGCAGTAGCTGAGCAGAGTCAGCGCTGTGGCGTGCGCCTGAGGCGCTATCAGGTCATTCCAAATGGTGTGGATGTAGATCGTTTCGTGCCGCCTGAGCGCGAGTCGGCTGCGCCGCGCTTGCTGTTCTGCGGCAGGCTTGAGCATTGGAAAGGCGCGGATGTGCTATGTGCTGCTTTGCCAAGGCTCTACGCTAACTTTCCGAGCTTGCAAGTGCATTGCATCGGCGCGGATACGCAAACGCGAGACGGCTTATGGGCGAGCGAGCGCTTGCGGCGGCTTGTGCCGAGTCGCTACCAAGCGCAGTTGCACTTTTTGGGCAAGCTGCCGCACGAGCAACTCGTCGCGCAGTACCAACAGGCGACGGTCGTCGTAGTGCCATCGCGCTGGGAGAGCTTCGGTTTGGTGGCGGTTGAGGCGATGGCCTGCGGACGGGCAGTGGTGGTCAGCGCGGCAGGCGGCTTGGCAGAGGTGGTTGAGGACGGCGTCTCAGGCTTACAGTGTCCTGTGGACGACTCACAAGCGTTAGCGGCGGCAGTGGCGCGCTTGCTCTCGGATTCAGCGCTGCGCGCACGGCTTGGCGCTGCGGCGCGCCAGCGCGTTGAGCAGCTGTATGCGATCGAGCGCGTGTGCGATCAATTGGAGCGTTTCTATGAGTCGCTCATCGCCTGAGCTGAGCATCGCCATTTGCACGCGCAACCGCGCCGCGCTGCTCAAACGAACGCTCACGGCGCTCTTGGCGCAAGCGCAACCATCGGCGAGGCTTGAGGTGCTGGTGGTGGATAACGACTCACATGATCAGACGGCGGATGTAGTCCGCGCCTTTGCCGATGTTCGCTACGTGCGCGAGCCACAACTAGGCATCGCTAATGCGCGCAATCGTGCGCTGCGCGAGACAAATGGCGCATGGCTAATCTATCTTGATGATGACGCACTGCCTTGTGAAAACTGGCTGCAAGCCTTTCGGGCTGCCATCGCACAGCGCGCGGCGGATTGCTTGCTGGGCAGAGTGCTGCTGGAATGGGAAGGCGCTCGTCCGTCATGGTTCCCAGCGCGCTATGAGACGCTGCTCTCTAGCTACGATCTAGGCGAAGCAGCGCACGCACTGGATGCAGGCGGCTATCTGTTGACCACCAACACAGCGTTCAGGCGCGCCGCGCTATCAGCGCTCGGCGGCTTCAAGGCACACTTGGGACACAAAGGCAAGAGTTTGCTGGGCGGTGAAGATAATGATATCTTCAATCGCTTGATCGCGGGCGGTCATCGCATCTGGTACGTGCCAGAGGCGCTTGCGTTGCACTGGGTGCCCAAAGAACGCCAGACTTTCGGCTGGCTTGCCAAGCGCTTGTTCTGGGATGGCGCCACGCAGCCCTTGCTGGACTACGGCGCAGGTCAGCCGCGGCAGCGCTACTGGCGCGAGATAGGACGCGACCTGCGCCGTGCGGCGCGTTTGGTGCTGGCTCAGCGCCGTCGCTGGTACACAGCTGAAGGACGGCGTGAAGCAGCTTTAGCTGTCTGTCAGCAAATGGGCAGGCTGTGGATGAACTGGAAGTTGCTGCGCGGATGAACCTGTGTTTTGTTACGCCGACCTACCTTGAAGCAGGACGCTCAACCAACAGCGGCGTTGCGACCGCTATCCACGCGCTGGCGTGCGGCTTGCTCGCCGCAGGACATACCGTGCAGGTCGTGACGCTCTCGCGGACAGCACATGGCGCTGCTGAGTTGGACGGCGTGCGTGTCCAGTATGTTCAGCCTGACCAGCTTCACTGGTATCTCTTCAAAATGCCGCTGCTCGGGCGGCACTTGGCGCAGCCGCTGCGTGAGCTTGCCAACAGCCTGCGCTTGGCACGCGCCGTGCGCAGCCTACATTGCCAACAGCCATTCGATCTGATCGAGGCGACTGAAACAGGCGGCGTCGCTTTAGCCTGCCAGTGCGCAGCGCCACTGCTGATCCGTCTGCACGGCGAAGAGCACACTTTTGCCGAGCATACGCCTGCACTACGCATGAGCGTTGCGCTGCGCCTGACGCGCTCCTTGCAGCGGATCGCGCTGCGACGCGCTAAAGCGCTGATCGCGCCGTCCGCAGCGCACGCTCAGACTATCGCTGAGGAGCTAGGCGGCTGTGCCGAGCGTATTCATATTGTGCCGCACGGCTTGCCTTTGCCAAGCGTTCAGCGCGCACAGCTCTCCCAGTTACCGCTTGTGTTGTTCGTAGGACGCCTAGAAGCGGTCAAAGGCATTCGCGATGCGCTGATAGCTTTCGCCAAAGCGCGGCAGGCTGTGCCACAGGCGCAACTAGTCGTAATTGGCGGCAATCACCCGACCCAACCGCAAGCTGCGCTCGATTCGCTCATCGCGCAACTCAACATTGGCGAAGCTGTGCGTCAGCTCGGCAGTTTGCCACAAGCTGCGCTCAGCGCTTGGTATGCGCAAGCGCGTGCGCTGCTCATGCCATCTTACTACGAGAGCTTCGGTTTAGTCGCTTTAGAGGCAATGGCGCATGGCTTGCCGATTGTTGGCTATGCCAACAGCGCGCTGCCTGAGGTGGTCGAGCGAGCGGGCGCGCTAGTGCCAAGTGGTGATACAGAAGCGTTGGCGCAAGCGCTTGTGCGCACCTTGACCGATGATCAGGTCTGGCTGCACTTGAGCGCACATGCTACACAGCGCGCAGCGCACTACACAGTGGCGCGCCAAGTTGAGCAATCTTTAGCAATTTATCGGAGCATCAGCGCGAAGAATGCATCTGTGCTTCACGACCATTGATTTTCATGGCGCAGGCGATGGCGGCGGCATCGCGTCCTACACTTACGCGCTCAGTCAGGCGCTGATAGCGCGCGGTTGGCAGATCAGCGTGATCGCCAAAGGCAAGCAGCGCGTTCATAGCACATTAGATAGCATACAAGTTTTTCACACGCCATTCGGCAATCTCTCGTGGTATTTATATCGGCTCGGTCTGTTCCGCAAGACGCTTTTTCACGTCATCCGCGAGCTGGAATGGTCGCGCAGCATTCGGCGCGCCGTCCAGCGCTTGCCGAGCGCGCCTGATCTGATCGAAGGCTGTGAGACGGGCAATCTGTTCTTGCGCGCGCTCGGCATTCCGTTCATAGTGCGCTTGCACGGCGAGTCGTACGTCTTCAGGAAGCACACCGGGCAGCCGATCCATCTCGACCTACGCTTGGCGCGGCGCTTAGAGTTCCGCTTCTTGCGGCAGGCGCACGCGGTCAGCTCGCCAAGCGCGGCACAGGCGCGCGAGATCGCCGCTGATTTGAATTGGCAGCCTGAGCGCATCCGCGTCATTCCAAATCCTGTGGCGGCGCATTTTGTGCAGCAAGGCGCAGCGTTCGCGCCTGAGCGCCAATCGCTAGAAGTGCTGTACGTTGGTCGCTTGGAGCTCCGAAAAGGTATTGTGACCTTGCTGCAATCAGTGCCGCATGTAACGCATAACTTGCCTGAAGTGCGCTACACAGTCATCGGTCGCTTGCACAACTCGATGACGGCTGAGCAACTCAGCGCGCAAATCGCGGCGACAGGCGCTCAGGCGAATGTCGCGCTGATTGGGCATGTGGCATGGCGCGAGATGGCAGTTTGGTACAGACGTGCGGCGCTTTTCGTCTTGCCGTCGTTCTACGAGACGTTCGGCATTGCTTGCTTAGAGGCGATGTGCTTCAGCTTACCTGTCATCGCGACGCGCGTCGGCGGCTTGCCTGAGCTAGTTGAGGACGGCGCGACGGGCATTTTAGTGCCGCCGAACGATCCGCAAGCGCTGGCAGAGGCAACACTGAGCTTATTGCGCGATCCTGAACGGCGACGGCGCATGGGCGAGCGTGGTCGCGAGAGAGTCTTGGCGGAATTCACGGCTGAGCGCGTCGCCGATCTGAGCGAGGCATTCTATCAAGAGGCGCTGCAGCGCGTATGAGATTGCTGCTGATCAGCACGTCCTATCCGCCTGTCTTGGGCGGCTTGCAAACGGTCGCGCAGCAAGTGGCGCAGCACATGCACAAGCGCGGACATGCAGTGCGCGTCTTGACCATGCGTTATCCACGCGAATTGCCGCCACATGAGGTGTGCGACGGTGTGCCAATTGCGCGCGCGTTGATGTTGCGTCCTAATCTGTCCGATCTGCAGCGCGGTCGCCTTGATCTCGCACTGGCTGCGTGCTTCTACTATCCATTGACGTTGCGCCGTTTGGCGCGCCTGATGCGCGACTTTCAACCGCAGGCGGTCAATTTTCATTTTCCCACGCATCTGACGCATTTCGTGCTTTGGCTGCGCCGTCGCGCACACTTTCGCCTGATCGTCTCGTTGCACGGTCACGACGTGCTGGGCGATGCGGAGCGCAGCGCCTACGAGCGTCAGCAATTCCGTCAGTTGTTAGCACAAGCGGACGCGATCACTGCTTGCTCAGCCGATCTGCGCGCGCGCGCCATCGCGCTGGTGCCAAGCGCTGCGCCGCGCATTGCCATACATTACAACGGCGTTGACCTGACGCGCTTCGCCGATCGGACGCCGTACGAGCATCCGCGTCCGTATGTGCTGTATGTCGGTCGTCTGGACGCAGTCAAAGGCGTGGATATGCTGATCGAGGCGTTTGCGCAAGCCGCGCAAGGCGCTCGCGCGCCCGATCTATTGTTGGCAGGCGAAGGCGCGCTGCGCCCGACCTTGTCAACGCGCGCGCATGAGCTTGGTCTAGCCGAGCGCGTCCGCTTGCTCGGTCAGCGCTCGCCGCAGGACGTGGTGCGCTTGCTGAACAGCGCGCAGTTCGTCGTCTTGCCCAGCCGTGCCGAGACCTTCGGCATTGCGGCTGTTGAGGCGATGGCAGCCGGCAAGGCAGTGCTGGCGACGCGCGTTGGCGGCTTCCCTGAAGTGCTGCCCGTGCCGCCCAATCGGCTGGTTGAACCGACTGTAGACGCGCTAGCTGCGGCGCTCAGCGACTGGTTCAGTTGTCTAGAGGATGTGCGGCGCGTCGGCGAGCAGAATCGCGCTTTTGCGCAGCGCTTCGATCTGCAACATTGCTTGGCGCGCTATGAAGCAACTTTGCTAGGAGCAAGCTGATGCGCCTGCCGCGCATTCTATTTGTCCATAACGCGCTGCAGCCCTTTGTGGCAGTTGACCTGAATTTGCTGCGCGAGCGCTACGCTGTACAAGAGTGGTTCGTGCGCAGCAGGGCGATCAATTTGGTTGCCACGTGGCGCGCTGTGCGCCGCGCCGACCTGGTCTTCGGCTGGTTTGCCAGCTGGCATACTTTTTTCCCTGTTCTGTTCGCGCGATGGCTGAGCAAGCCGTCTCTCATGGTTGTCGGCGGCTATGACACTGCGCGCGTGTCAGAGGCGGATTACGGCTCGCAGCGCGGCGGCATTCGACAAGTGATTGCGCGGCGCGTGATACACAATGCGACACATCTCATCACGAATTCGAAAAGCGCCTGCCGAGAGACAATGTCAAATGTTGGCGTGCCGCGTGGTAAAATCACAGTGGTTTATCACGGATTTGAGATGCCAACAGCCGAGTGGACTGATAAAGCTAATTTAGTCATCACAGTCGGCGGCGTTGGACGGACGAATTTGCTGCGCAAAGGCTTGCAGCCGTTTGTGCAAGCGGCTGCGCACTTGCCCGATCTACAGTTTGTGTTGGCAGGCAAATGGTTCGATGATAGCATTGAGACCTTGCGAGCGCACGCCGCCGCCAATGTGACGTTCACAGGCTACCTGAGCGACGCCGATCTGCAGGCGCTCTACGCGAAGGCGAGCATTTATGTGCAAGCGAGCTTGCACGAAGGCTTTGGCATGAGCGTGGCAGAGGCGATGTTGATGGGCTGCATCCCTGTGGTGACCAATGTCGGCGCGCTGCCTGAAGTGGTGGGTGATTGCGGCTTTTATGCGGCGGATAACTCGCCACAGGCAGTGGCAGCCGCTATTCGGCAGGCGCTCGCTGCCGATGAAGCGCTGCGTCAACGTGCGCGCACGCGCGTGCTGACGCACTTTTCAGTGGCACAGCGGCGCGCAGCTCTTTTCGACCTCATACAGGCTTGCCTGATCGAGCGTTAGCGCCTTGCTGAGCTTTTCAGGTCGAAGCGCAGCAGCCCTTGCCTTAGCGCGCCGAACAGTGTACACTTCTAGCCGTTTCCGATGCCGAACATGGCAGCTTTCCGCCCTGCGCTCAGGGCTACTCCGAGGGAAGGATTGATACACGCAACATGCGTCACTACGAGTTGACCTATATCGTCGCGTCCGATGTGGACGAAGAAGGCTTTCGCAACGTCCTCGCGCAAGTGCGGCAATGGGTTGAGGAGCTTTCAGGGCAAGTCACTGAGACCTATCAGTGGGGCAGGCGCAAGCTCGCCTATCAGATCGGCGAGTACACTGAGGGACATTACGTGACTCAGCAGTTGGAGCTGGCGCCGCACACTACTAGCGCGCTGGAGCGCAATTTGCGCCTGTATGCGCCGATCATCCGCCATTTATTGGTGCGCGCAGATGAATGAATCTGCTTAGCGCGTCATCTGTGCCGCCTGCTGTGCCAAGTCAAGTTGAGCTTTGGTAAGCGAGTTAGCAGTTGTAAGTGTAAGGGAGGAGCGTATGGCTCGCGGCTTGAATAAAGTCATGATTATCGGTAGCTTGGGACGCGATCCAGAGATGCGTTATACGCCAAGCGGACGTCCTGTCACCAGCTTCAGCGTGGTCACCAGCCGCACGTGGACGAGCAGCGACGGCGAGCGCCGCGAAGAGCATGAGTGGTTCAACGTGGTCGCCTGGGGCATGTTGGCAGAGATTTGCAAATCGCACCTGCGCAAAGATCAGCAGGTTTACATTGAAGGGCGTCTGCAGACGCGCGGCTGGGAAGACGAGGAAGGCAAGCGGCACTATCGCACGGAAGTGGTCGCCAATGAGATGATTGTGCTGGGCGACCGACGCAGCGCGCCTGTTGACTTCTCGCAAGATGAGACTGAACACGATGACGAAGACTACGCCTTCTAGCGCGTAGCACACCTTGAAGGAAGAACGAGACCATGAGCGATCAAGAGACGCTGCATACTGAAGAGATCGAAGAACCGAGCGTTAGCGCGCCTGAAGTGCGTCCGCGCGGCGGAATGCGCCGTCGCACTTTCAACATGCGCCTTGAGCATAGCTCGGTTGAGCTGTACAAGAACGTCGAACTGCTGCAGCGCTACCTCTCGGAGCGCGGCAAGATTCGTCCGCGCCGTCAGACCGGTTTGTGCGCACGCGATCAGCGCCGCCTTGCCAAGGCGATCAAGCGCGCGCGCCATCTGGCGCTGCTGCCTTTTGTTGGCGAGACGCCGCACGAGTGACCTGAGAAAGAGCGAACGCGCATGTCCAAAAGCAAGAGCAAAACGACAGCCGTCCCTGTGTCGCCGAAGGCAAGTCGCGTGCGCCGTTCGCGCTCAGAGCGCGCGCGCGCCGTTGACCGCGCCGTCTGGATCGCCTCAGCTGCGCTAGGCGTCGTCATCGTCGCCATTTTGGGCATTGCGCTGTTCATCGAAGGCGTGATCGTCCCGCAGCAAGCGGTCGCCAGCGCCGGCGGCGAGAGCATCTCTGTGGCAGACTTCCAGCAGCGCGTGCGCTATGAGCGCTGGCGCACAGGTCTGGAACTCATACCGGTCGCGCAGAGCCAGTTCGCGCGCGAGTTCCTCACCAACTCGCAATTCGGCCCATACGCCGATATGTACCGCGACCTGCAGATTCCGACGCAGATGGGACGCAAAGTGCTGGATCGGATGCTGGACGCGCTGATCATTCGGCAGTACGCGCGCGAGAACGGCATCAGCGTCAGCCCTGAGGAAGTGGACGAGCAGCGCTTCACTTTCTACGGCTACGCGCCGAATCCTAGCACGGCGACGCCGACGCTCACGCCGACGCTGACGCTCACGCCGTTCATCTCGCCCACGCCGACCAACACGCCGACGCCGACCGCCGAGCCGACTGTCACGGTCACGCCATCGCCGACGCCGCTGCCGACAGGCATCCCAACTGCCACGCCTGACGCGACTGCGCGCGCTAAGACCTTCCAAGAGGATCAGACCAACTTCACAGATGCAGCGCGCCGCAACGTCGGCGTGGATGAAGCATTCTTCACGCGGCTCTTCACTGAGGAAGCGCTACGCCAAAAAGTGCTGCGGGCAGTGGCAGGCGAGCCGCCTAAAGAGCAATTGCAGGTGAAAGCGCGTCACATCCTGCTCAAGACGCAAGCTGAGGCGGAAGAAGTGCTGCGCGCCTTGCAAAACGGCGAGTCGTTCGCGGCGTTGGCGGCGGCGCTCAGCCAAGACCCTGGCAGCGCAGCGCAAGGCGGTGAGCTGGATTGGACAGGACGCGGCGTCTTCGTCCCACAATTCGAAGAGGCAGTCTTCAACGCTGAGATCGGCGCTATCATCGGACCGATCGATACGTCCAGCAATGGACCGAACTTCGGCTTCCACATCATTCAGGTGCAGAAGCGCGAGATGCGTCCGCTGACCGATGAGCAAGCGCGCCAAGCGCAAGAGCGCGCCTTTGCGCAATGGTTATCGGAGCAGCGCACGGCGCGCAGCGCGCAGACCTTCCCGCTGTGGATCGAAGTTGTGCCGAACACGCCGACTCTGGCTGAACTCGGCTTGCCTGAGCGCATTCAGTAGCGAAAAACACGAGGCGCATCGCAGGATGCGCCTCTTCATTATGACTATGGATGCACGATCACTCAACGCGGACTTGCATCGGCAGTTCAAGGATCGCCTGCGCGCCGCCTTCAGGACGATTCTCAAGGCGAATGCTGCCGCCGTGCAGCGAGATCACCATGCGCGTGATGAACAAGCCTAAACCGAGACCGCTCATGAAGCCTTCGCGCAATTTTGTGGTCGCAGTTGGCAAAAAAGCGTTCTCCAGCAGCTTGCGGTCGAAGCCGCTGCCGTCATCAGCGATGATCAGCGAAACACGCCCGTTGTTCTCGGTCAAACTGACTTGCACGCGCCGCTGCGCCGCCTCGACCGCGTTATCCAGCAGATTCAGCACGGCGCGCTTGAGCTGCGCCTCAGCGCCGCGCACCCAGACCTGTTCTTCGCCGCTGTCGTAGCTGATCTCGACCTGCGCCGCGCTCGGTCGCGCGCGCGCCACGTCAATCGCCGCGATGACCACCTCGCGTAAGTCCACGTCCGCGTTGAGCGTCTCAGCGTGCGGATAGTCGCGGAAGCGCGCGATCAGCGCGCTCAGGTCGTTCGCGCTCGCCTGCAAATCCTCGAGATTTTGGCGCAGTGAGTCGGGCAAGTCTTGGCTTTGGCGCAGCACCTCAAGATTCAGCACAATTGCCGAGACGATGTTGCCCAGCTCATGGCGCAAACCGACAATCAAGTTGCCGAGTAGTTCATGATTTTGCATCATGCTGGCATTTTGTAACTGTTGATCGAGCTGTGCAAGGCGCGCGAAATCTTGTCCGAGCGCTTTGTGAAGGCGCAGCTCCTCGATGCGCCTGATACCGCGCGCCACGACCTGCGCGATCTCCTCGCTGCGGAACGGCTTGGTGATGTAGGCGAACGCGCCGCTGTTGATCGCCTCTAGGCTGCTGTTGAGCGTGGCGCGCGCGCTGATCATGGCGACGGGCAGGTCAGGTGCGCGCTCGCGGATTGCCTTCAACAGATCGATGCCTGACATGCCCGGCATCCATACATCGCTGATGATCATATCCACAGGCACAGCCGACTCGCCGAAGAGCAGCGCCAGTGCCTCGCGCGCGCTCGGCACTTCAATCGCTGTATAGCCGAGCCGCTGAATATGCTTGCCTAAAATCAACCGTGCTTGGATGTCGTCATCCACAATCAAGATAGTTGGCATGGTCTCCGACTCGCTTGAGGCGGCAGTCCGTTTATCGTTGTTGGACAGTGCAGTTCGCGCGTGCATAGGTCTCTGTTTTTGGTGTGTACGCCGCTATACTATAGACCGATTGTATGCGCTTTGAACTGCGCTGTACATAACAATCCTAAAACTGTTTACCGCCAGTTGCGCTGCGTGTTGTGGTTGTTGAGAACAGCGTAGTCACCTGCACAGCGCGACGCAACCTGCTTTTCAAGGAGTGTTTTTTCATGGGACGACCTGCGCTCGCAGAACAGATCACCTTTCTATACGTGCCACAGCTGGCGGATGCCGCGCACTTCTATGGCGAGCTGCTCGGCTTGCCACTGGCGCTCGATCAAGGCACTTGCCGCATCTATCGCGCTGCCGCGCAGAGCTACATCGGTCTGTGCCAGCGGCAGGATGTGGACGCTGCGCCTAAGCGCGGCATCATCGTCACTTTCCTCAGCCCTGATGTGGACGCTTGGCACGCCTATCTGAGCGCGCACGGCGTCCATGTGGAGCAGCCGCCGCAGCTCAATACGACTTATGGCATTTACCATTGCTTCGTGCGCGATCCTGCCGGCTATTTGGTCGAAATTCAACGTTTCCTAGCGGCGGATTGGGATCGCTCGGCGCGCTAGTTGCTCGCTTTGCCAAGCAGTGCTAGACTTAGGGCGGCTGTGATGCTCGGCGCATTGACCGAGCCGATGTGGCGCACACGCACAGGAGGCATTTTATGCGGCATTCCGCCTTTCAGCATTCGATCTTTGCCGCCTTGTTGGTTGGCTTAGCGCTGACGCTCAGCGGCTGCTTCCAGCCGATTGGCTCTGCCTTGCAACCAACTGAGGTCAGCAACATCGTCAATCCAATTCTCGTGCCGACCCAAGAGACGCTCATCGCGCTTGAAGCGACGGAGACCGTCGAGCCGCCGCCCGCGACCTCAGAGCTGTTCCCGCCGACGGCGACCTTGCCGCAACAACCGACCTTCACGCGCACGCCGAGCCTCACGCCGTCGCCGACGGATGTCTTCTTCCTAGCGACTTTCACGCCGTCGCCCACTGAGACGCCCACGGCGACTGCGACCTTCACTGAGACGCCGACCGCGACGCCTACTGAGACGCCAACGCCAACTGAGATACCTTCCGCCACTGCGACTGAGACGCCGTTGCCGACGCTCTTCATCCCGACCGTGCCGCCGCCAACGGCGACCGAGACGCCGTTCACCTTGCCGTTGGTGCTGACCGAGACGCCGACAGAGGTGCCAACAGCGACTCTGACGGCGACCGCGACGCCTGTGCCGCCGCCGCTCCAGCCATCGCCGACGCTGTTCATCCCTACCTTGCCGCCGCCGCCGACCGAAGTGGCGCAAGTCTTCCCGACTCCTGATACGCAGGCGACGCTCGACGCGCAAGCCACGCAGATCATCGCCATTGTGACGGCGACTGCCGCTGCCAATGCCACGGCCACTAGCTTGGCGCTCGGCACGGTTGTCGCGCCGCCGCCGCCCGTCGTCACGCTGCCGCCCGTCACAGCCATCCCGCCGCTCGGCACGCCCGTCGGCGTGGCAGGGGATGGCGCAGGCGGCGTCTTGGATGACCGCTGCTTCTACACGGTTGTGCCGAACGACCGCTTGATCCGCATCGCGCTGCGCTTCGGCACCACAGTCCGTGCGCTGGCGCGCGCCAACGGCATCGTCAATGTGGATTTGATCCGAGTCGGGCAGCGTCTGCTGATTCCCAACTGCGCGATTGAGTTCGCGCCGCCGCCGCCTGCCGTCCCGCCGACCGAAATGCCTGTCGTAGGCGGCTTGCGCGAGTACGTGGTGCAGCGCGGCGATAATCTATTCCGTCTCTCGCTGCGCTTCGGCACAACGGTCAGCCGTTTGGCTGAGATCAATCGCATTCGCAACGTCAATTTGATCTACGCAGGGCAGCGCTTGTACATCCCGTGAGCGCGCTGCGCACAGTCACGATCACAGCACAGCGTAGGGCGGTCGCGCGCCGCCCTTGCCACGCCTTGAATGCCGCATAGGAGCACGCAGCCGATGAGTCGACCTGACGATCCGAACGCACGTCACCTGACCGAAGAGCAGCTGCACAGCCAGCTCATCTACGATGGCAAAGTCGTCCACCTGTACCTGGATACCGTCAAACTGCCCGATGGCAGCACCACGCGCCGCGAGATTGTGCGGCACAGCGGCGCGGTCGCCATCGTGCCGCTGGATGGCGACGGTCGTATTGTCCTTGTGCGGCAGTATCGCTACGCGGCAGGGCGCGCCTTGCTCGAAATTCCTGCAGGCACGCTTGAGATCGGCGAATCGCCCGATGTGTGCGCCGTGCGCGAGCTGCAAGAAGAGATCGGCTACCGTCCTGGCAGGTTGCAGAAGATCGGCGGCATTTTCGTGGCGCCAGGCTACACCACTGAGTATATTCATCTGTACTTGGCAACCGATCTCGTGCCTTCGCGCTTGGACGCCGATGATGACGAGTTCTTCGAGGTGCTTCACCTGCCCTTGAGCGAAGTCCTCGCGCGCATCAAGCGCGGCGAGATCGCCGATGCTAAGACGATCAGCGCGATTTTATTGGCGCAGGAGCATCTGAAGTGACCTTCTACACATGGCTTGTGTTGTGCATCGTCTTGCTCTTGGCAGGCTGCCAGAGCGGCGCCGAAGCGCCTGCTACCAACACGCCTGAGGCATCGCCTGCCGCGCAGAGCGCGCCTGCCGAGACCGACTCTGAGGCGATCTTCGCCATCGCGCCGCAAAGCGCGAACGATTTTCTCGCGCGCGCCTTAGCGCACAGCGCGCGCGGCAGGCGCGCTGAGGCGCTCGCCGACCTGACGGCTGCTATCGAGCGCGATCCGAGCTTGGCTGAGGCGTATTTTCAGCGCGGCGTCTTGAACTTCGATCAGAACGCGGCGCTCGCCTTGGCAGACTTCAACATCGCCGTCTCGTTAGCGCCTGAGAACGCTGAGTATGTGCATTGGCGCGGACGCGCTCATTCGTGGACGGACGATCAAGAGGCGGCGCTGCAGGATTATACGCGCGCCATCGCCTTAGCGCCTGATGTGGCAGATTATTACTTCTGGCGCGGCGCCGCCTACGCTTTCAAGCAAGATCAGGCTGCCGCCATCGCCGATTACAACCAAGCCATCCGCCTGAATCCGAACATCGGCGATTACTACCATTGGCGCGGCAAGGCGTACGCCGCCAGCGCCGACTTCGACCGCGCTATCGCCGATCAGACGCGCGCCATTGAGCTATCGGGCAGCGTGGCGGAATACTACTTCGAACGCGCGCGCGCCTATCACAGCAAGGGACTGTTCGATGTTGCGCTCTCAGACTACTCGCGCGCGATTGAGCTGGACGGCGCGCGCGCCGATTACTTCTTCTGGCGCGGCATCCTGTTCCGCGATGGCGGCAATCCCGCCGTGGCGCGCGAAGATTTGACGCGCGCCGCCGAGCTGGGCAGCGCAGCGGCACGCGAAGAATTGGCGCGGATGCCGTGAGGCTATAAACCTGCAAACAGATCGTCCTCAGGCGCGTCGCTGGGCAGCGGCACGCCTGCCACAAGCGCGTAGCGCTCCACGCTGCGGAAAGCGCGCCACAGCTCAGGCGGCAAGGCGCTCAGCGCCGCGCTTGGGAACAACTGCGTGCGATGTTCTTCTAGCGAGCGCCGCTTCAGCTCAACGTATTCCGCCACATTGAGCGTGTGCGTGATGCGCTCGTCCGCCAAGCCCATCTGATCGAGCGGCACGTTCGGAAACGGCGATGGAATGTTCTGCTGCGCCAAAAACTCAGCGAACTGTTTGATCATGCTGCGTCCGAACGATGCGTAGTACAAGCGCGCAGGCGCGAATGCCGCGCCTGCCTCAGGATAGCGGCTTGGATCGGCAGCCGCGTGGAACGCTTCCGTCGTCCAGCGGCAAATGGCGAGATGATCAGGATGACCGTAGCCGCCGCTCTCATCAAAAGTGATGATCAGGCTCGGTTTGAAGGCGCGGATGATGCGCACAAGGCGTCCGACTGCCTCGTGCGGATCGGCGTTGATGAACGCGCGCGGATCGGCGTTCTCAGGGCTGCCTGCCATGCCTGAGTCGCGATAATCGAGGAAGAAAACATCGTGGACGCCGATCACAGCGGCAGCGCGCCGCAGTTCCTGCTCGCGGACGGCGCCGAGCGTCTCAGGCGTGGCGAGCGACGGATCGGCGATCTCGCCGACTTCGCCGCGCGTGGCGCACACAATGCCAACGCGCACGCCTTGCAGGACGCAACGATGCAAGAAGCCTGTCACGCCTTGCTCGTCATCAGGATGTGCGTAACAGGCTAAGACGGCGCGCTCAGGCATGGTCGTCGCTTCTGCTCAGGAAGATCGGCAAGTGACCGAGCGCGATGATATCCGTCCATTTGGCGCGGTCGCCTTCGGTGAAGATCGCGGCTTGCGCCACCACGCGACCGCCCGCTTTTTCCACGATCAGGCGGATGCCTTGCAGCGTGCTGCCTGTGCTGATCACGTCGTCCACAATCGCCACTTGGCGTCCGCTGATCAGACGCAGGTCTTTCTCGTCAAGATACAGCTTTTGCGGCGCGCCTGTGGTGATCGAGAGCGTCTCTGATTCCAATGCGTTGCCCATGTACGGCTTATAGGCTTTGCGCAGCACCACGTATGGCAAATCCATGATGGCAGATAGCTCGTAGATGAGCGGAATGCTCTTGGTCTCAGCCGTCACCAAGACCTCAGGATTGCGATCGGCGATTTTGAGCGCGAGCGCGTGCGCGGCGCGCTTGACCAGCTCGACATCGCCGAGGATGTTCACAATGGCGATGCGCACGCCGTGCGCCACTTCGAAGAGCGGCAAATCGCGCGCGATGCCTGCCACTTCCACATGATACGTCTCACGAGATTCGGTCATGCTAAGTTTGCTCCGTGCTAGATCAGGTAGATCGCTGCGCACAGTATAGCGCCAAGTCACAGATAGCGGTACATCTCAATGCGCTCGAAGACCTCAAGATAGCCGAAGCGTTGCATCACGCGCCAAGCAGGATGATCGGTCGGCAAGTTCTCAACTTTGGTATCCTGCGCGTTGTGCGTCTTGTGCAGATGATAGAGCAGCGCCTGCACCACAGGCTCGCTGAGCGCGCCGCCGAAGACGAAATGCGTCAGCTGGAAAGGCAGCCGCTGAAAGATCAGCCAGCCGCGCTCAGCATTGGGCAGCGCAGCGTAAAAGCCGCGCAAATTGCCCGAGTTGCGCAGCGAGATCGCCTCTTCCGTCCATGCGGCGTGTTGCGTCTGCTCATACTCGTGCAGCAGCGCCGCGATCTGCGCGCTATCGAGCGGCTCAATCTCTGCACTGGCGATGTTGAGCTGCTCGCTGGGCGCGCCGGGCGGACGGCGCACGACCATCAAGTCGCGCACAGGCTCAAAGCCGAGCTTATAGAACAGGCGCGTGGCAGGCTCGTTGCCTTTGATCACTTCCAGCTGGACGCGCCGAGCGCCGAGCAACTTGGCGTTCTCCAGCATCAATTCCGTCAGGAATTGTCCGATGTGCTTGCCGCGTCGCTCGGGGATGACGCCCAAGCGCGTGATCCAAGCGCGGTCAGCGCGCACGCCTAACATGCACACGCCCAGCTCCTGATTTTCGCCGTTCAACGCGACGGCTGAGGCGTTCAGGTCTACGTCGTAGTCGCGCACGTATTCCGCCATGCGCTTGCCGTTCATCGGCATCGGCACGATGTAATCCACGCGCGCTTGATTGTAGATATCGGCGAGCTGATCGTAAGAATATTGGCTGGCGAGGACGGCGAATGCCTTACTCGGCGGCAGCTCGGTCGGCTGAGTCGTCATGCAGCGATCCTGTTGTGGCGTGTTGGGCAGGCGATTGTGCAATAGGCTCTGGCGGCGCGAGGAACGCCTCAACCTGAGCCACGAATTGGCGCGTATCAATCGGCTTGATGATCACGCCATGGCAGCCATAGGCTTTTGCCATGCTGTGCGCCGTGGCTTCGGGCCACGCCGTGAAGGCGATCAAGCGCGTCTTGGCGAGCGCAGGTTGCTGCTGCAGCAGCGCGATCACAGTCTGTCCGTCAATATCGGGCAAGCCGAGATCGATCAGCACGAGATCGGGTGAAGTTTCGAAGATAGTGGTCAAGCCGTCTTCGCCGGTCTCGGTCAGAATGGCGCGATGACCGCTGTTATTGAGCAGTTTTGCCGCCAACCTGCCGCTTTGCGCGTTATCTTCAACGATCACAATGACAGCCATGAACAGTCATCCTCTTGCGTACGTGGACGTTGCGCCGAGTTTACCTGAGTTCAGCGCGCCGCGCGCCTTTTTGAGAGACATTTGAGACAAGTTGGCAAGCGCTGCCAAACGCACTAGATTCAGAGAGGACTTTCTGCAATTCAGGAGGAACTTAAGAATGCCCGCTCTTGGCGAAGTGGCGCCCGACTTTGAAGCGCTGAACGACGAAGGTAAAGTTATCAAGCTCTCAGACTTTCGCGGCAAAAAAGTGGTGCTTTACTTCTATCCTAAAGACTTCACCAGCGGCTGCGAGATGCAAGCCTGCGCCTTCCGCGATCACTACGCGCAGTTCGAAGCTGCCAACGCCGTTGTGTTAGGCGTCAGCCCTGATGACGTAGAAAGCCATCGCCGCTTCCGTCAGGCGCTGAACTTGCCTTTCCAGCTGTTGGTGGATAGCGATTTCAGCCTTTCCAAAGCCTGGCAGAGCTATGGCACGAAGACCTATCCCGACGGTCTGACCTTCACTGGCACGCAGCGCAGTCACTTTGTGATTGACGAGAACGGCGTGATCATTGACGTGCAGAATCCTGTCAGTCCGCAAGAGAGCGCCAAGCGCGCGCTGGCTGCCGTGCAAGGCTGATCGTGTGCGCCGCTGCCGATGCGACCGCACATCGGCAGCGGCGTGCTTCAGGTTGTCACCAACGTGCCGACCGCCTCGCCCATCACAGCTGCTTCCAACATGCCTTCCTGCCAAAAATCCAAGACCAAGATCGGCAAGTTATTATCCATGCACAGCGTGAAAGCAGTCATGTCCATCACTTCAAGGCGCTTGGCGATCGCCTCTTGGTAGGTCAGCTTATCGTAGCGCCGCGCCTGCGGATTTTTCTTCGGATCGCTATCGTAGATGCCGTCCACTTTGGTCGCTTTGATGAGCAGCTCAGCGCCGATCTCCATCGCGCGCAGAGCTGCCGCCGTGTCGGTCGTAAAATACGGATTGCCCGTGCCGCCGCTGATGATCACCACGCGATTTTTTTCCAAATGGCGGATGGCGCGCAGGCGGATGTACGGCTCGGCAACCTTATTCATCTCAATCGCCGTTTGCACGCGCGTGGTGATGCCTTCGCGTTCCAATGCGTCGCGCAAGGCGAGCGCGTTCATCACGGTCGCGATCATGCCCATATAATCGGCAGTCGATTGATCCATGCCGCGCTCAACGCCGATCTTGCCGCGCCATAAGTTGCCCGCGCCAATCACAATGCCAACCTGCACGCCAAGCGTGTGGACTGCCTTCACGCGGCGCGCCATGAACGCCGCCTGATCAGGATCGATGCCTGTGCCGCCGGCGCCGCTGAGCGCCTCGCCGCTCAGTTTGAGCAGAATGCGCTTATAGCGCGGCGCGCTCTGAGAACTTTCCATGAAAATCTCGCTTTCTGCTGTTCTGTATACATAAAAAAAGGATCAGGTGAACGTCCTGATCCTTCAGCCATGCCGCGATCGCTGTGCGCTGCGCTGTGCTTACGCGCTCGCGCCATCCGCGCCGCCTTCGCCCAGCTCAAAGCGAGCGAAGCGCCGCACCACGATGTTCTCTTTGATCTCGGCGATCAGGTTCGTCAGCACTTCCGAGACCTTTTTCGAATCGTCGAAGAACCAAGGCTGCTCCATCAGCACGATCTCTTCGTACCACTTGTTCATGCGCCCGTCCACGATCTTAGCAGCCACTGCTTCGCTCTTGCCTTCAGCCACCGTGCGCTCAAGCTGAATTTGGCGCTCTTTTTCCACCACTTCTTGTGGAATATCCTCGCGGCGCAGGTAGCGCGGCGCCGCGTTGGCGATGTGCAGCGCCAAATCTTTGGCAAATTGGCGGAACTGCTCATTGCGCGCTACGAAGTCCGTCTCGCTGTTCACCTCGACAATCACGCCGAGCCGTCCGTTGTGATGCATGTAGGTCTGCACAATGCCGTCGTTCGCCACGCGCCCAGATTTTTTGGCTGCTGTCGCCGCGCCTTTCTTGCGCAGGTACTCAGCCGCTTTCTCCAGATCGCCGTTGCTCTCAGCCAGCGCCGTGCGGCATTCGTTGAAGCCTGCGCCGGTCATCTCGCGCAGCTGCTTGACCAATTGTGCGCTTATTTCAGCCACAGAAATTCACTCCTCAGTCTTCATCCTCGTCTTCAAAAGTGCTGCCGAGCAGCTTCGACACGGTCGAGGCGCCTAGGTAAGCGCTGTCGTCCAGATCGCTCTCATCGTCAAACGACTTCGTCGCCGTCGGAACGACCTCAGTCTCTTCCACATCCGCCGCGACCTTATCGCCCATGGCGAGACCTTCCAGCGCGGCATCCGCGATCTTGCTGGTGAGCAGCTTGATGGCGCGAATGGCGTCGTCGTTGGCAGGGATCACGTAATCAATCGGCTCAGGATCGCAATTCGTATCCACTAAGGCGATGATCGGAATGCCGAGAATGTTCGCTTCTTTGACGGCAGTGTGTTCGCGGCGCACGTCAATCACGTAGAGCAGGCTCGGCAGGCGCGTCATGTGCCGCAAGCCGCCCAGACGCACGCGCAGCTTTTCCACCATGCGCTGGCGGCGCAGCAATTCCTTCTTGGTGTAATAGCCCACAAAGCCGCTCTCCATCTCTTCTTCAAAGCGCTTCAATTGATCAATACGCGCCTTGATCGTGCGCCAATTGGTCAGTGTGCCGCCCAGCCAGCGCTGATTGACGTACGGCATCTGGCAGCGCTCTGCCTCGTGCTGCACAGTCTCTTGCGCTTGGCGCTTAGTGCCCACGAACAGAATTTTATTGCCCGCCGCAACCGTCTCCTTCACGCGCTCGTACGCCTCTTCAAGATTGGTGAGCGTCTGCTGCAGGTCTAGGATGTGAATGCCGTTGCGCTCGGTGAAGATGTACGGCTTCATGCGCGGATCCCACTTCTTGGCGCGATGCCCGAAGTGAACGCCCGTCTCCAAGAGCGCTTTCATCGAAACAATGGACATGGAATTCGAGAATCTCCTTACAATGATTGTGTTAGACCGCGTTTGCCTATCCCTTGCGGCGCTCATCCTGCGCAGGACACACACGCCGCATCAAGGCAAGGCTGAACTAGGCTTGCGCCCGAACGCGCAGTATAGCACAGCCCTGCCCGAACTTTCAAGGGCTGCTCTCGCGGCGCGCGCAAGGCGCTATTCGCCTGTATCTTGACAGTCTGTGCTGCATTTGGAAAAGTTAGCACCAATGCGCCGTTACCTGCTTGTTTTGACTCGCGCTACTGTGCTACACTCAGGACGATCTTATTGCCGATGCCGATGACCTTTGAGAGATGCGCAATGCAGTACGTCTTTATCAGTTACAGCCACCGCGATAGCGATATCATGCAAGTTGTGCGCGACCGCCTGCGCGAAGCAGGCTTCAACGTCTGGACTGACGAGAATCTCGAGCCTGGTACGCCCAGCTGGGTACAAGCGATTGTCAGCGCTCTGTACAGCAGTTGCGCAGTCGTCGCTTTGCTCTCGCCTGATGCGTGCAAATCGCAGTGGGTAGAGAGAGAGCTGATATTCGCTCAACAAAATGAAGTGCCAGTCTACCCGCTCTTGGTGCGCGGCAATCAGAATAATTCTGTGCCATTTTTGCTTATCAATGTTCAATACATAGATGCACGTCAGGACTTAAACGGCGCGTTAACGCGACTTATCGAGACACTTCCAAGAGATTGCAAGTCCGAGACCAAAAAAGAGTACGTTGTGGCGCAGACGGGCGGAGGTGACTTTCGCAGCATCGCTGAGGCGCTAGCAGCCGTGCCTGAAAGATCAATCATCAAAGTGCGTCCAGGACGCTATCGCGAGAGCCTGACCTTGAACAAGGAGGTTGAGATTATAGGCGAAGGCAAGCGCGCTAGGATCGTGATAGAGACGAGAGGCGCACATTGCATCACGATGGCGACCGACCGCGCCATCGTCCGCAACCTGACCTTGCGCCAGCGCTCGCAGCAGTCAGATGGGAAAAGTTGTGTCTACGTCCCACAGGGACAACTGCTCCTTGAAAACTGCGACCTGACTTCTGAGTCGTTCTGCGGCATCGAGATTTGCAACGCAGGGGCAGCGCCGATCATAAGGCGCTGCGCCATTCACGATAGCGTGAGCGGGGGAGTCTACGTTCACAGCCAAGGCGCAGGGCTGCTGGAAGATTGCCAGATTTACGCCAATGCCCTCGCAGGTGTCGCGATCAAGACAGGCGGCAATCCGACCCTGCGCGGCTGCCGCATCTACGAAGGCAAGAGTGTCGGCGTGTTTGTCTACGAAAACGGGGCAGGGCTGCTGGAAGATTGCCAGATTTACGCCAATGCCCTCTCAGGTGTTGAGATCAAGGAAGGCGGCAATCCGACCCTGCGCGGCTGCCGCATCTACGAAGGCAGGAGTGTCGGCGTGTTTGTCTACGAAAACGGAGCAGGGCTGCTGGAAGATTGCCAGATTTACGCCGATGCCCTCGCAGGTGTTGAGATCAAGAAAGGCGGCGATCCGACCCTACGCGGCTGCCGCATCTACGAAGGCAAGGGTGTCGGCGTGTTTGTCTGGGGAAACGGGGCAGGGCTGCTGGAAGGCTGCCAGATTTACGCCAATGCCCTCGCAGGTGTTGAGATCAAGGAAGGCGGCAATCCGACGCTGCATCGCTGCACAATCACTAGAAATGGCAAGCAAGCAATTCACGCGGTGAACGGCGGCAAAGGCACAGTTGAAAACTGCGATCTGCGCGGTAACGCAGGCGGTGCGTGGTACATTGACGATACAAGCAGCGTAAGGCGTCGCAACAATCAAGAATAGCGCACATCGGCGATTCGTTTGCGGACTTCGGCGCAAGGCGCTAGGCTTAGCGCAGTGAAGCGTTTCTAAAAAAGGATTTTTGCAAATGAATCGGACGAAAATAGTGATCATGGGCGCTGCCGGGCGCGATTTCCACAACTTCAACGTCTGTTTTCGCGGCGATCCGTCCATCGAAGTGGTCGCCTTCACGGCTACGCAAATTCCCGGCATTGAAGGCAGGCGCTATCCGCCTGAGCTGGCAGGCGCGCTCTATCCCGAAGGCATTCCGATCTACGATGAAGCGGAATTGCCGCGCCTGATCCGCGAACACGGCGTGCAGCAGGTCTACTTTTCCTACAGCGACGTCTCGCACGCTTACGTGATGCACAAAGCGGCGCAGGCAGTGGCGCTCGGCGCGGATTTTTGTTTGCTCGGCGCGCAGCGCACGCAGCTGAAGAGCAGCAAGGCGGTCGTCTCCATCGGCGCAGTGCGCACAGGCTGCGGCAAAAGTCAGGCGACGCGCTATGTGGCGCGCGCGCTCACTGAACTGGGCTGGCGCGTGGTCGTCATCCGTCATCCGATGCCATACGGCGACCTGCGCGCGCAAAGTGTGCAGCGCTTCGCCAGCTACGCCGATCTCGACCTGCATCGTACGACCATCGAAGAGCGCGAAGAGTACGAGCCGCACTTGGATAACGGTCACATCGTCTATGCAGGCATAGATTATTGCGAAATCTTGGCGCGCGCCGAAGCAGAAGCCGATATCGTGCTGTGGGACGGCGGCAATAACGACCTGCCGTTCATCGCTTCCGACCTGCACATCGTGATCGCCGATCCGCATCGTCCAGGTCACGAGATCGCCTATTATCCTGGCGAGGCGAACGCACGCATGGCGGACGCCTTTGTGCTGAACAAAGTGGACACTGCCAATTATGCCGATATTCAAACTGTGCGCGAGAATTTGCATCGCTTGAATCCGAGCGCGCCGATCTTCGAAGCTGCGTCGCCGCTCTTCGCCGATGGCGCTGCTCAGATACGCGGCAAGCGCGTGCTGGTCATCGAAGACGGTCCAACTTTGACGCACGGCGAGATGCCGTATGGCGCAGGCGTGGTCGCGGCGCGGCGCTACGGCGCCGCTGAGCTGATCGATCCGCGTCCGCACGCCGTCGGCTCGCTCAAAGAGACCTTCGAGCGCTATCCGCACATCGGCGCGCTTTTGCCTGCCATGGGCTACGGCGCGGCGCAAATGGCAGAGCTGGAAGCGACCATCGCGGCGTGCAACGCCGATCTGGTGCTGACGGCGACGCCAATTGACCTGCGGCGCGTGATCAAGCTCGCGGCGCCGTTGCTGCGCGTGCGCTATGAGCTGCAGATCATCGGCGCGCCAACGCTCGCCGATCTACTGGCGGAAAATTTCGGGCGCAAGCAGCCTTAGATGAATTGCCTGCGCGCTGCTAAGGCGAGCAACAGCTGAGCAGCGCGCGCTTTGCCGCCTAACGACGCTAGATCGGCAGCCAGTTGCTGCGCGTTGGCGCGCACTTTTGGATCGGTCGTCACAGCGCGGATGGCAGGCAAGAGCATACCGTTGCGCACGTCGTGCGCGCTCAGATTCAGCCCGACCTTCGCCTGTGCTACGCGGCGCGCCTGAGCGCGCTGATCGGCGGCGTGCGGCACAACGACCTGCGGAATGCCTTGCACAGCGGCGCGATGCGTCGTTCCCATGCCGCCGTGGTGCACGATGACGCGCAGGCGCGGAAAGACGTGATCGTAGTCAATCCATGAGAGCAAGCGCGTGCCGCGCGGCAACGCCGCTTTCAGCTCAGCCTTGCGCTCAGGCGCGATTGGATTCCTGCCCAAGACCACAATTGGAATCATGCCGAGCCGCGCCGCCGCTTGCGCTGCCCAACTGAAGAAGCCGAGATCGCCTGTGAAGACGCTGCCGAGCGTGATGAGCGCCAACGGCGCGTCATCGGGCAGCTCAGCCAGCCAATCAGGCACAGGCGTCTGCGGCGCGTCAACCGTGCCGCCGACGAATTGCGTCTGCGGCAACGGCTCAGGATCGGCTTGATACCATGCGCGATTGAAGTAGCTGATGTGCAAGTGCGGCGATTGCACAGCTGGCGCCGCGCCTTCTGAGAAATTCACGCCGCGCACGCCAAAGCGCGCCTTCAAACGCGCAAGGCGCTCACGACTCAGCTTGCTCAGCTCGGCTTGGACGGCGAACATATGCGTCTCATCAAGCGGCTGCCCGGCAACCCAGCCTGCCACTGCCATCGGCACATCCAATTTCTCAGCGGCGAAGGCGACCGCGCTCAAAAATGGATCGGTCACGATCAGGTCAGGCGCGCCGCGCGCTTCCGCCAGGTCGAGAATTGCCTCGAAGGCAGGCGGCATCAGCTCTTCGCTCAGCCAAGTGTCCAGCGCGCGCCGATAGCGCAGGAACATCGCCTCGGCTGGATTCATGCTGCGCAGATCGGCAGGCGGCGGACTCAACCACGCCCAGCCGCTCGCGGCGATCGGCGCGAATGGCACGCCTGCCGCGCTGATCAGCGCTTCTAGCGGCTGCTCCGAGACCCATAGCACCTGATGACCGCTCGCCTGCAGGTATTGCGCCGTCTTGAGCATTCCGCCCCAGTCCGTGTGACCTGCCAGCGGCGCTGAGATGAACCAAAAAGACGCCATAGCGTTCGCAGCGTCTGCTCTGCCATGGCAGAACAGATGCCTTGCGCTGCTGCACTAGACCTGCGCCATGAATTCGTTCATGGCGGCGAACAGCTCGGTCATGTCGGATGGCATTAGGTCGCCCATGTGCGCGATGCGGAACGTTGAGTCTTTCAGCTTGCCATAGCCATCTGAGATGGTCATGCCGCGCGCCTTGAGGAACTTGTTGAGCGCTTTCACGTCAACGCGGCGCGTGTTGGCGACCGTTGTGACCGTTGGCGAGTGATAGCCTTCCTCAGAGAACATGGCGAAGCCTGCCTCAGCCACCCAGTCGCGCGTCGCCTGTGCCATTTGTTCGTGACGCGCAAAGCGCGCTTCCAGACCTTCTGCCAGCATGAAATCGAGCTGCTTATCCGTTGCGTAGAGCAGCGAGATGTTCGGCGTGGACGGCGTGTGATTCTTGACCAAGAAGCGCTCCATCTCGATGAAATCGAAATAGTAGCCGCGATACGGCACTTGCTTGGCGCGCTCCAACACGCGATCCGAGACCGCTGCAAACGCCAGACCTGGCGGCAGCGCCATCGCCTTCTGCGTCGAAGTCAGCAGCACGTCCAAGCCGAGCGCGTCGAAATCAATTTTATAGCCGCCCAAAATGCTGACTGCGTCCACCAAGATCAGCGTCTCAGGATATTGACGGATGATCGCCGCCATCTCTTCGAGCGGATTCTTGACGCCTGTGCTGGTCTCGTTCAGGACGATTGCCACGGCATCGTAGTGTTCAGCGCGCAGGCGCGCTTCCAGCTGCTCAGGCTTGATCGCGCGTCCCCACTCCACTTCAATCGCCTCAGCCTGCTTGCCGTTCGCCTTGCTGATCTCGTACCAGCGCTCGCTGAAAGCGCCATTGACCAAATGCAGCACTTTTTTGTCATCGCGGATGCAATTGCGCGACGCCGCTTCCCACAAGCCTGTGCCGGATGACGTTGAGACGTACACGCGCGATTGCGTGTAAAACAACTGCCGCAACTTGCCCTGCACGCGCGCGAAGAGCGACTCGAAATCCGCGCCGCGATGCCCGATCATCCAGTGGCTCTGCGCCTCTAGAATCTCGCGCCGCACTTCGGTCGGACCTGGGATGTACAGGCGGACGTGATCAGGTTTCACCGCTTCGGTCATGCTTCATTATCTCCTATGAACGTGCCACAAAATGCCGATCAAAACGTTGTGGCTCTTGTAAGAATGTTTATCGCGCGCTGCGCAAGTGATCGATCAGCTGTCCGATGGCAGGCGTCGGCGTCGGATCGGACTGATAGAGCGCCGCTAGATAGCAGCTCACGAAGTCGCCGTACTGAACAGCCGTCAGCGCCTGCGCAAGTGCGCTCTCGCCCGCGCCTTGCACTGTATCTGGCACAAAACCTGCTTCCATCAGCGCACGGCGCGTCAGCTCCTGACGCAAGGCGACGCGCGGATGATCGTGGTGCGGCGCCGCAAGGCTCACTGCCGCAATGCGGATCGAGTCGGGCAGGTTTGCCAGCCCTTGCAGCAGATTATAATCGAGATCGGGCAATTCATCACACAAGGCGAGCGTCTTGGCGTTCTGTTGCAGGCTGAGCTGCCAACGGCGCGCCACAGCCGCCATGAACCCTGCGCCGTAGATCACGGGCAGGCGTCCGATCAGCTGTGCAGCGAGCCGCTTGGCAGGATTTTGAGTCGGCGCGCGCGCGATGCCCAGCTGCTGCGCGCCTGCGTTGAGCTGCGCGACGCTCTCCTGCACGGCTGCGCTCGGATCGCGCACCAGACCGAGCCGCTCCACGAGCGCGAACAAGAGCGTCACCTGCGTGTAAAAAGCGCGCCGCGCCGCGCCGTCAAGCGCGTAGCGCCACAGCGCCGCGCCTGAGCGCTCTGCGTATTCCGCCAGCGCGCCGCCGCTCGTGATCGCCAGCAGTTGCGCGCCGCGCGCGTCCGCCAGCTCAAAAGCGCTGAAGGTCTCTTCGGTATCGCCGCTGTGATCGAGCAGGACGACCAGCGTCGCCTGACCATCGGCATAGGCAGGCAGCTCATAGCCGCGACAGACCGCGATAGGCACGTTGAGCGAATCGGCGACCAGCGCGGCGAAGAGCGCAGCGGCAGCTGCCGCGTCGCCCAGCGCCGCCACCACAATTTTGTCAATGAAGCGCGCATTCTCGGGCAGCGCGAGCGCATGGCGCGCCTGCCAAGCGGCGTCCACTTGCGCGGCGGCAGCCGCGATGCTGCCGAACATGCCGCCTGCGTCCAGCGCGCCCAATTTTTCAGGATCGTCGAGGATCATCAAAGCGATTTGTGTCTCCTAAAAGCAAGCTGATGACGGCGCTTGACCATACCGCGTCTTGGGCGATTTTTCAATACGGCGCGTTTCGCCTTGTCCGTGCGCAGGCGCTGTGTTCTAATAGCACACACGA
>DAOTWB010000050.1:0-14798 GCA_034436235.1 Anaerolineae bacterium | reverse complement strand
TCGGCGATCTCATCTATCGGTCGTTGCCGCCATGCCCAGACCTGCACGCTGCGCACGCCGAGCGCCGCGCACGCCGCCACGCGCTCAGGATACGGCAAGGCTCTGAACCAAAAATCGAGATAGGCTGTCAGCGTGATCATAAGCTCAAAATGGAAATTGTCCGCCGTCGATCACCAGCGCTTGCCCTGTGATCCACGCCGCATCTTCTGAGGCGAGAAATGCCACTGCGCCTGCCACGTCCTCGGGCGTGCCAAGCCGACGCACAGGCAGTTCTTGCGCGCGCATCTTCAGAAACGTGCCGATTTCCCAGCCGTTCTGCTTACAGATCAGCTCATCCACTTTGTAGCCCATCTCAGTCAGCAGCGTGCCAGGACAGACCGCGTTGACCGTCACGCCATAGGGCCCTAGATCGATGGCAGCTGCGCGCGTCAAGCCGACTACGCCCGCCTTGGTCGCGCAGTAGGCAGCCGAACTTGGAAAGCCGATCACGCCTGCGAGCGACGCTACATTGATGATCCGTCCGTAGCGCTGCGCCACCATGAACGGCGCCACCGTCTGCATGCAGATCATGGCGCCTGTCAAGTTCACGTTCAGCGCGCGTTGCCAATCTTCCATGCGCATTTCAGTGAACGGCGCGCTGGTATAGATGCCGGCGTTGTTCACCCAGACGTCTATGCGCCCGAATTGACGATGCATCGCTTCAATCGCCGCGCCAACCGACTCGTGGTCGGTCACGTCGACTGTGTAAGTAGCGGCAGGCGTCGGGAAGAAGTCGTCGCGAATCGGCTGCCGATCCAGCATGATGACTTGCGCGCCTTCTGCGGCGAAGCGGCAGGTGATCGCCGCGCCGATGCCTTGCGCCGCGCCCGTGACCGCGACTACGCGCCCGTTGAAGCGATTCGTCGTCAAAGGATCGCTCATGCTCGCCTGTTAACCTGCCTTGAAGGTCATTTTGTGCGCACGATGATAGCGTCGCGTCCGTTGAATAGCAAAATTGCGCCGCCACTATGAGTCATCGTAAAGATCGTGATCATCTCTGCCCAAGCGCCGCCGCAGCTGACGCTCTAGCGACTCAAGCGCTTCGATCAGCGCGTCGTAGCACTCGGCGACGCGCCGATCCTCGCTCGGCAAGTAATCGTAAAGCCGCTCACTCTGCGCCGCAATGCCTTCTAGAATGCCCAGCATCTGCCAATAAGCGCGTTGCCATGTGCCTTGCTCCGTCATGTGCTGTCTTCACTCCGTCTCGTAAAATGGATTCTTGATCGCCTGCGCGCCCGCATTGCCCAGCAACCGCGCTGCGCCGAGCGCCGCCATGCTCAGCGCGACCGCTGCGTCGATCCGTCCGCCGCCTTTGACCAGACGGCTGCCGCGCTCGCCATGTTGCAACGCCGCGTTCAGGATATGTGCGCGCAAGATCGGATCGCCCGTGTGCCGCAGGCGACCTTCGCTGAGCAAGGCGCGCAGATGTCCATCGCTGAGCGCGCGTTGCGCGCCTTGCCCGAACGGCAGCATCGGTATGCCTTGCCGCGTCGCTTGCTCAGCCAACGCCACCATCTGATACGGATCGTAATAGACCGCCGCAATGCGCCGTCGCTGCGCCAGCGCCGCCAATTCTGCGCCTAGGCTCTCGCTCAGGTTCAGCGGACGCTCAGGCGCAGGCTGCCAGACACGGCAATAGACCACCTCGACCGTCTGGCGCTCAGCCTGCCATGAGCAACCGACAAGCGCC
Organism: Anaerolineae bacterium; assembly: GCA_034436235.1. Taxonomy (GTDB): domain Bacteria; phylum Chloroflexota; class Anaerolineae; order Aggregatilineales; family UBA2796; genus CP2-2F. Next base: position 13,069 of record DAOTWB010000050.1, on the reverse strand, counting down.
GTGGCATCGTGGTGCGTCGCCACATCCAGACCGAAGACGAGCGGACGCGGATCGTCAGCGCAGTGCGCCGCCAACTCAGGATCGTAGAGCGCGTCCCAGTGTGCCGCTGTGCAGAGCGCATCCGCGCGTTGGGCGCGCCGATTCTCCCACACGCGCAGGTACTCAGCCTCAGGCAGGATGCGCCGCTGCTCAGCCAAATACTCAGGCGTGTGCCACGCCATGCGCGGCACGTGATCGTAGTACACAAACAGACCGCCGTTGCGCCAACAGGCAGGCGCGCCGTCGCCGTTGTGCAGATCGCGCAATTCTGGCACAGGCTCGCCGCGCAGCCCGTCGTCAATCAGCGCGTGCCACCACGAGTCGTTCAGCCAGCTCTGATAGCCTGTGTAGAAGATCAAGCTGTTGCGGCGCGTTGGCACAGGGCTGAATTCAGTGGCGAAGCGCACGCTGCGCTCGTGGATCACGCCCCAGGCTTCATCGAAGGTCGCGAAGGTCTGGTTGCCGCCTGCCTCGCCGCGCACATCGTTCGGCACGGCGCGGATCAACGTGCCGTTGCTGAAGTGAATCGTCGTCTGCGTCGCCTGCCAATCTGTGCCGCGCCGCAGGATAGGATTCTGCTCCAAAGCGCGCAGGATGTAGCGAAAGACGCGGTTGCGGCTGCCCTCCAGATCGTTCGCCAGCACGTACTGCTCGCCGCTCGGCGCGACGAACAGCGCGAACCACACGTGCAGCGCGGCTGCTAACGTGCTTTTAGCGCTCTTCTTCGGGCAGCTCCAGACCACGCGGCTGTAAGGCAATGGCGCATCGCCGCTTGGGAAGAGATGGTCGAGGATCGGACGCTGAAAGGCTGACCATTCCGCCAAGCGCGGCGGCTTGTGATCGGGCAAGTACATGCCGCCGCGCGATTCTGCCCATTGTAGCAAGGAAGGTCGCGTCCTGTGCGTCATGTCTCGCTCTCCTTGCCCAGCACGGCGGCGTACAGACGGGCTGAGAGATCGTCCTCATAGGCGTCCTGCATCCGCTGCTGCCAGTAGAGATTGGTGGCGAGCGCCTGCGCGATGCTCTTGCTGCGCCGCATGAGCGTCGCCAGTTCGCGGTAGGCAGTGATGCCCTTGCCATCGGCGCGCAACGGCTCGCCTGCCAATAGCGCGCTGCACGTGAGCGCTATGCGGCTGAGCGCCAGCTCAAGCGCGCGGCGCTGCTGTGCGATGAGCTGCTCGATATCTTCGGATGGCAAGTTGCTCAACGGCGAAGGACGCAAGGCGTTGACGCTCAGCACGGCGCTGAACTGCTCCAGATCGGAGCTCAGGCGCGATAAGTTGCTGATGACGTTCCCGATCTGTCCGTTGCTGCCGCCCGACCAAGTGTCAAGACGCTCGGCGAGCAGCAAGCAGACTTCCGCCATGCCCTTGAAGTAGCTCGCCAGTTGCGGCGCGCGCAGCGGCGTCGGCAGTGAGGTTGTGATCGGCACGTCGCGCACGTACAGACCGTGTCGCAGGTTGCGAATCGGCATGAAGGCAGCATCCTTTCTCTCATATGCCGCCTCATGCTACACTAGAACGTTTGTTCTAACAAGATGGAGAGCAATTACAGGCGCGTTTATTTTCGGTAACAGCGCTTGCAGGCGCTCACGGCGTGTAGAGCGCGACCGAGATGCTGCGCAGCGCGCCGCGCCAACTGACCTGCCCTGCGCTGGGCAGCGCGCCGCGCCACGCCAACTCGCGGTTCAGGTACAAAAGCGCCTCGCGCTCGGTGACGAAGAGCAGCACTTCGTTCGGCTCAGGCGGACGGCGCAAGTGGATGAAGCCGAGCGCGTCGGCTTGGAGCGGCGCGAGCGCGAATGATGCATCGCCGTGCAAGCTGAGCGTGAAGCGCGGCGCGCCATCAGCGCTGAAGGTCAAGTGCCATGAGTCGAGCGGCGACGCCTGCGCTGACCAAACGCCATGCGCGATCAAGGTGAATGGCGCACGCGGCAAGCTCAGCGACGCCTCAAGCGCGTCCGCTGCGGCGTACAACGTCTTGTGGCGCGGTGGATCGGCGAGTCCGAGCGACAAGGCGACGCTCAAGCCGATGCCGACCATCAGCGCGCCGAGCAGCGCGAGCCGCAAGGCGCGCCAAATGGCGACAAGGCGCATCTCAGCCTTTGACGGCGCCAGCGGTCAAGCCTTGCACAATGCGCCGCTGGAAGATCAGCACCAGCACGATCAGCGGCACGGTCACGACCACAGAGGCTGCCATGATCTCGCCGAATGGCTCATTGCGCGCGATCACGCCCGTGAACTTGGTGATCGCCACTGTCACAGTCTGCGCCGCAGGCTGAGTCAGGGTGAAGGTGAGCGAGAAGAGATACTCGTTCCATGCAGCGATGAAAGCGAGCAAGCCTGTGGTCACTAGCGCAGGCGCGGTCAGCGGCAGCAGAATCTTATAGAAAGTCTGGAAGGGCGTGCAGCCGTCCACTAGCGCCGCCTGCTCCAGCTCAGCAGGCAGCGCGCGGAAGAACGAGGTCAGCACCCAGACCGTGAACGGCAAGGTGAAGATCAAATACGTGGTCATCAACGATGTGACGCTGCCGTACATGCCCAGCTGATTGACGAGCGTGAACAAGCCGGGCAGCACGGAAATCTGCGGAAAGAGCGTCATCGAGAGGATCACATACAGAATCCAGCGCTTGCCGCCGAACTTCAGGCGTCCCAGCGCATACGCCGCGAACGAGCCGATGCACAGCGCCGAGATCACCACCACGACCGAGACGACCGAGCTATTCAGCAAGCCGCGCAGGAAGGCATCGTTGCGGAAGACTGCCTCGAAGTTCTGCAGCGTGATGGTCTGTGGAAAGAAGGTCGCCGGCGTCTGGATCAGCTCGCGCTCAGGCTTCAAGGCTGAGATCAACGCCCAATAGAATGGAAACGCCGTATACAGGAAGATCACAATCACCAGCGCGCTGAAGCCAACGCGACCTAACCAGTACCGAATGCCGTGTTTGCCTGCCATCAGTCCACCTCTACGCGGAACAAGCTCATGTACAGAATGGTGAAGGCGAAGATGATGATGAAGATCAGCACGCCTGTGGCGGAAGCGTAGCCGTATTGGTAGCTGGAGACCATCATCTCATAATTGTGAGTCGCCATTGAGCGCGTGGTGTTGGGCAGCAGGATGTAGAAGACATCGAAGACGCGCAAGGCGTCCAGCGTGCGGAAGACCAGCGCTATCAAGATAGTCGGGAACAGCAAGGGCAGCGTGATTCGGAAGAAGCGTTGCGTCACGTTGGCGCCGTCCACAGCGGCTGCTTCATACAGGTCATGCGAGATAGTCTGCAAGCCTGCCAGCAGCAGAAGCGCCATGAACGGCACGGTCTTCCAAACGTCCACGATGATGACCGAGAGCAGCGGATATTGCGAGCGCCAAGCGATGCTATTGGCAGGCTCGATGATGCCGAAGGCGTTCAGCAAGGCGTTCAGCGCGCCTGTGGTGTTGTCGTTCAGCATGTAGCGCCACAGCACGGTCGAGATCGCCGTTGGAATCGCCCATGGGATCAGCATCACGGCGCGCATCACGCCGCGTCCGCGAAATTGCGTGTTGACGACGAGCGCCACAATCAAGCCGATCACAAGCTCTAGCGCGACCGAGATGACCGTGAACAAGACCGTGTTGACGATGGCTTGCAGCCACATCGGATCGCCGGCTGCCAGCAAGTAGCGCTGACCGAACAGCTCAAACGTGCTGACGCGCTGATAGCCCGGCACAATCACATCGCGCAGCCGTGTGCCTTCTGGAAAAGGCGCGATCTGCACGCCGAACAGCCGCTGATAGTTCGCTAGACCGACGTTATTGACTGCCACCTCAGGGCGCGCGAACGGCTCATCCGTGAAGCTGGCAGAGAACGTGCGCACAAGCGGATAGAAAGCGACCAAGATCAGCACGAAGAAGGTCGGCGCGAGCATGATCATGGCGAGCCGCGCCTGCCGCTTCGTCAGCGAGAGTCCGCTGCGCGGTACGATCTTAGGTGTGGTAGTTGCAACTGCCATAGCGAAGAAGCCTCTCAAAAATGCTTTTAACGCTGCACTTTATCGAGGCGACACTATAGCGCAATTGCCGCCACTCAACAATCTCAGGCGCTCAGGAAGCCATGCCGCACAAGGAAGGCGTGCAGCGTCGCTTCTTCAGGCTCGTGCAACATACTGCCGCGATCCACATTGCGCAGTGCCTTCAGGTCAGCTGCGGCAGGCGGCGCAATTGGATCGACCTCGCCGCGCTCAGCGACCACAATGGTCGGCACAGTGCGCGAGCCGAGCCAGACGTCCAAGCGTTGTGCAATTTGCTCATCCAAGTCGTGATTGAGCTGACGGTATGGCACGTTCCAAGCGTGCAACCAGCGTTTCGTGTCAATCAGGTCAGGGCAGAACGTCGAGCGTCCATACACGATCAGATCGTAGGCAGGTCGCGCCGCAATTGGCGGCTGCGCGCCGCCGAGCGCCAAGCGGAAGCCTGTGGTCATATCGGCGTAGAACGGCGGATAATGATAGCGCACTGTCAGCCGATTGACGTACTTGCCGTCGCTCCAATTGCCGCCGCGCAAGACGCGCCGCGCAGGCGTGTAGCGATCTTCGCGTCCGTCCTGCCCGTCATATGGATACGGCATGAAGAGCGTGTTCGTCCACTCGAAGACCTGCCCGAGCATCTCGCCGTGACCGAAAGGCGCGTCGCCTTCAGGATAGCTGCCCACAGGCGCCAGTCCGCCGCGCGCTGTAATCTTGGCATCGCCATAGCCGCTATTCAGCTTGCGCGCATCCCAGAGATTTCCCCATGGATACAATGTCTTCGGATTATCGCCGCGCGCCGCCCATTCCCACTCCGCCTCGCTTGGCAAGCGGATATTCTCGCCCGTGATCAGGCTCGCCCAGCGTGCGAACGCCATCGCCTCAAACCAGCTCACGCCTGCCACAGGCAGATCGTCGCCGTTGAAGCGCGGATCATCCCAGTAGCGCGGCTGCCTGTGATCGGCTTGCAAGCGCCATGCCCAGCCGTCAGGCGTCCACAGCTCAGGATCGTCATAGCCGCCTGCCGCCATGAACTGCCTGTAGAGCGCGTTGGTCACGGCGTAGCGCGCGAGCGCGAAAGCAGGCACATGCACTGTGTGCTGCGGCGTCTCGCGCAGGAAGAATTCCGACCAATCCGCGCCGTAGGCTTTGATGAAACGCTCAGCCACGCTCTGTTCCATGCCGAGCGTCGCCGTGCCTTCAGGGACGGGTAAGAAATCGAGCGCCTCGAGCAAACCGTGTGCCGTGCGCGATAATTCAGGTGCATTCATGAGCGCATTTCTCCAGATTTATTCGCTTATTCAGACAGAGCGCTCGGCGAGCGGCTATCTTACCGCTCAGCGCGGCTGAACTTCAACAACGCGTGCCAATCAAGGCTGCTGCAGGCATCGCAGAAATTCTCGGCGATATCCTTTTCAAATTGCAGGATGACTTGCGCTCGGCGTCGCTCAAAATTGGCGCTATGCGCTTGCGCCGTCTTGCCGAGTGGCTCGATCAAGTCGAGATACAGATCAGGGTCGCCTGAAAGGAATTCCCAGAAGGCTTGTCCTGCGCGCACAAGATGAGACGAGTCATTTCTGGCGGCACGCCTGCCATAGCAAATGCCTTCCACACAGACAACTCTCAGCTCTGGTCGCTGACTGAGGCATTTGGCTCTCGCAGCTTCGAAATCTTGCTTGAGCCGTTTTCTTTGTGCGCTGTTGCCCCAATGCACGCCTGATTTAACTTGGACAAGGTAAAGCACACCTTCTCGCTCAAATTCAAGATCGATCCCCTCATGCTCCGATCTGCGCCCGTCGTAAAGTTGTTCCACTACAAAAGTTGCAATCCGCTCCAGCACCTCGCCGAACAGCTCTTCTTCTGAAGACGCGAGAAAAGCGTCCAAGATAGCGCGCGCCATTTCCGCCGCAGATTGCACGCCTTTTGCTCTGAACAGGTAAGGATTCTTGCGTTTCAGCACATCCTCTACCGTGAGACTCCTAAGTCTGTCTAGACATTTATTGTGGAAATCTTGCAGCGCGCGCTCGATCAAAGCGCTAAGCGCCTGTTTATTAAGTGTTGGCGCAGTCATTTATGCCTCGCGGATGCGCTGCTGAGCGAGCTGCACATATTCAAGTTCTTTCTCAATGCCGATCCAACGCCGTCCGAGCTGTTTGGCAGCGACCGCCGTCGTGCCAGAGCCGATGAATGGATCGAGTACCACATCGCCTTCCTGCGTGAAGAGCTTGATGAACCACGCAGGCAAGCTCACAGGAAAAGTTGCACTGTGGCTGCGATTGCTGCATTCGGTCGCCATGTGCAGCACATTTGTCGGATACACCAGCTGCCGTCCGAGCCAATTTGAGATATTTTTGCCAAAGCCGCTTCGCACGCGCGATTCATCGCGCCGCTGATCCGTTTCGCTCAGGTTGCGCAGCCGATCCTCTGCCCAATCGCCAACAGGCACCATGACCGCCTCTTGATACATGGCGAATTTGCGCTGCTTGGTGAAGTGCAAGCAGCGTTCCCACGCATCGCGAAAACGATTTGACCATTTGCCCGGATAAGCGTTCTTTTTGTGCCAGATGTACTCTTCTGTCCACAGCCAGCCTTGCTGGCGCAGCGCGAGAATCAGCTCCAGCACGTATGTGTGCCGCTCGCCGTTCACCACGCGCTCTTTGATGTTCAGGATGAACGATCCTGTCGGCTTCAGCACGCGCTTCAGCTCTTGCGCTATCGACAGGAACCACGCCACGTACGCATCAGGCGGAATGCCGCCATAGGTATGCCTGCGCTGATCGGCATACGGCGGCGACGTGACGATCAGGTCAACGCACGCCTCAGGCAGCGTCGGCAGGATGCTCTCGCAAGTGCCGTGATAAATGCGATTGTACGGCGCGTTCGGCTCAGCCGTCTCAGAAGCGGACATCAGCGTCAATTGTTCCATGTCGCGCTGCTCCATCTCAGAAAGTTCCATGTCGCGTCGCCTGATCAGCCGGCAGGCGTTGGCGTCGGCAGGACGCTCAGCGGCGCAAGGCGCAACGGCGTCAGCGTTTGGCGGATGCGAAACAATTCAGGCGAGATGCTGTTATCGCCTGGCGCCAACAGATCGCGCCCTTCGGCGAACGTTTGCAGCACTGCTGCGTACAGCGTGCCTTCGCCATTGATCAGCGTCGCGCTCATGCTGCGCTGATTGCCATCAGGATCAGGTGCCAAAAACGAGACCGTGTAGCCGTTATACGTGCCGCGCACCTCAGGCTGGACGCTCTGCAGCGTCGCGCGCGGATACGCCTCGCGCACCCAAGCGCGCGCCGACTCTTCATCGGCGATTTGCGCGTTCGGCACAGCGCGCGTGTTCAGACGATACGTCCGTCCGTCCAGCTCGCCGCTGATCGTGTATGGCGCGCCTGCTCTGCCGTCCTCTTGCCGCCACGCGCTCGGATAGCGAATCAAATAGCCCGCGACCGTATCGGCGAGCGTGCGCCAATTCAGCGGCGCGCTGATCGAAGTCTGCCATAGGTGAAAATGCGGCTGATAAGTCGCTTGCAAGCGCTCGATCAAGCTCGGATTGTTGTTCGGCGCCACCAGACGCATCACCATCAGCCAGCGATCTTGCAAGCGCGCGATCTGCCTGCCCAAGTAGACCAAGCCTTCGTGCGTCATCTCTGTATCAATGATCAGCGCGTCGCCTTCTGTGCGCCGCCCGATCTCGCGCCAGCCGCCGTTGTACTGACTCCACGCCGCGCCGACCTGCTCAGCCGTGTAGTACTTCTCCAGCGCCTCAAGGTCGCCCAAGCTGATCGCAGGATTATCTTCCACAAAAGTATGCACCACGCTGGCAGCCCTGACGTTGATGAAACTGGCGCCGGCGCGCGTGATCGGCTGATCAGGCGTCGCGGCGATGCTCTCCTCAGGCGAATCGCCCGGCAATTCCCAGCCGCTCACCGTCGGCACGGAAAACATGCCGCTCGGATGCACATACGTGCCTGTCACCACCACTGGCGTGCCGCCTGCTGGCACGCTTGGATGCGCGCCGCTGCCGACTGGCGCTTGTGGCGTAGCGCTCGGCAGCGCGGCGTTATCCCAAGGCAGCGCTGAGGCGACGAAGATCAGGATCAGGAAGCCGACGCCGAGAATGCGCAACGCGCGCCCGCCCGTGCCGATGCTTTTGCTCAGTTCAGACATTGCTTCACCATTCACAGAGCCTGCAGGATGCCTTGATCATACCGCATTCTGCGCAGCGCGTGTAGCGCCAAGTGTTCAAGCCTGCCACTTGCGTCCATCTTATGCTATGATTTACGCATAGCACATCGCAATGTGAGATGAACGCGCCGCCGCACGGCTGCGCTGAGCAAGGACTTCAGATGGAACAGGCGAAAATTCGGAATTTCTGCATCATTGCGCATATTGATCACGGCAAAAGCACGCTCGCGGATCGGCTGCTGCAGATCACAGGCACGATCAGCGAGCGCGAGATGCAAGCCCAAGTGCTGGATAGCATGGACTTAGAGCGCGAGCGCGGCGTGACCATCAAAGCCTCGGCTGTGCGCATGACCTACACTGCGCCTGATGGCGAGATGTATGAGATGAACCTGATCGATACGCCCGGCCATGTGGACTTCGCCTATGAAGTCAGCCGTGCGCTGCAAGCCTGCGAAGGCGCGCTCTTGGTCGTGGATGCTAGCCAAGGCATCGAAGCGCAGACGCTCGCCAATCTTTACCTTGCCCTTGAGAACGACCTTGAGATCATCCCTGTCATCAACAAAATTGACCTGCCCGCTGCGCGCCCTGATGAAGTTGCCAAAGACCTTGAAGAGCTGCTCGGCGTGCCTGCCGCAGAGATGGTCTTCGTCAGCGCTAAGACAGGTCACAATGTGCAGGCAGTGCTAGAAGCTGTGGTCAAGCGCGTGCCGCCGCCCAAAGGCGACCCTGACGCGCCGCTGCAAGCGCTCATCTTTGATAGCCACTACGATAGCTACAAAGGCGTGATCGCTTACGTCAGAATTGTGAATGGCGCCTTAGATCGGCGCACGCCGCTGCGCATGATGTCCACTGGCATCGCCTACGAGCCTGTCGAGATCGGCGTCTTCGCGCCGACCATGTGCGAAGTTGAGCGCCTATCGGCAGGCGAAGTCGGCTACATTGCCACAGGGCTCAAAACTGTGCAAGAATGCCGCGTCGGCGATACGATCACGACCAAAGTGAACGGCGCTGCCGAGCCATTGCCCGGCTATCGGCGCGCCAAACCGATGGTCTTCGCAGGCGTCTATCCTGTGGACGCCGAAGATTATCCCGCCCTGCGCGACGCCCTGGAAAAATTGCAGCTGAACGACGCCTCGCTCGTCTTCGAGCCTGAGAACTCGCAGGCGCTGAACTTCGGCTTTCGCGTCGGCTTTCTCGGCTTGTTCCACATGGATATTGTGCAGGAGCGCCTTGAGCGCGAATACGACCTCGATATCCTAGTGACCGCGCCGAGCGTGGAGTACGAAGTGAAGCTGCGCAACGGCGAAGTGCGCCTTGTGGATAGCCCTGCTCAGATGCCCGATGAGAGCGCCATTGAAGAAGTGCGCGAGCCGTGGATGAAGATCAGCATCTTCACGCCCGATACCTACATCGGCGCCATCATGGACTTGGTGACCAAGCGGCGCGGCAAATATCTGAACATGGAATACGTTGACCGCTCGCGCGTGAACGCGACCTACCTGATGCCGCTCTCTGAGCTGATCGTGGATTTCTACGATAAGCTCAAATCGGCGACCAAAGGCTACGCCAGCCTCGATTACACCTTCGATGGCTACTATCCTGATAAGCTGGTCAAGCTGGACGTGCTGGTCAACGGGACGCCTGTGGACGCGCTCGCCATGATCGTGCATCGCGATGAAGCCTATCAAAAAGGGCAGCGTCTGGTCTCCAAGCTGAAAGACCTGATTCCGCGCCAATTGTTCGCCGTGCCGATCCAAGCTGCCATCGGCGGCAAGATCATCAGCCGCGCCGATGTGAAGGCAGTGCGCAAGGATGTGCTGGCGAAGTGCTATGGCGGCGACATCACGCGCAAGAAGAAGCTGCTGGAGAAGCAGAAGAAAGGCAAGCGCCGCCTGAAGATGATCGGCAACGTGGAAGTGCCACAAGAAGCCTTCATGGCGCTCTTGCGGCTGGACGAGGAAGACTGAGCCGCACACGCCGTACAAAGCAATTCATAGGCAGCCGCGATTGCGGCTGTCTTGATTCACGGCGCATCACTGACGCTAAGGCTTGCAAGCGCGCGGAGCAAAAGTTTCAGTACCCTCAATGGGTCGTAGGTGGTTGCAACCGACGACATCGTCTGCAGCCCGCTTATCTTGACGAGTTTCAGTACCCTCAATGGGTCGTAGGTGGTTGCAACCGAAGACGGACTTTTTGTATTCGAGGATGAGCCAAAGTTTCAGTACCCTCAATGGGTCGTAGGTGGTTGCAACGCGGCTCCCCGCCGTTGGCGGGTATGGATTCGCCAGTTTCAGTACCCTCAATGGGTCGTAGGTGGTTGCAACCTCAAAGGATGCGCCAGTGTCGCCATGCGCGCTCATGGTTTCAGTACCCTCAATGGGTCGTAGGTGGTTGCAACTGCCGTACGCCTGTACCCGTGCTTTGAGGACGAGCGGTTTCAGTACCCTCAATGGGTCGTAGGTGGTTGCAACCACAGATGGCGTTAGAGCGCTCGAAAGGCGACCGCCAGTTTCAGTACCCTCAATGGGTCGTAGGTGGTTGCAACTGTGTCGCCTCACAAGGATGGCGACACGGTGACAGTGTTTCAGTACCCTCAATGGGTCGTAGGTGGTTGCAACCAGCCGCTTCGCGCCACACGCCCCGGAGTGGGCGGTGTTTCAGTACCCTCAATGGGTCGTAGGTGGTTGCAACACTTACCCCAAAGCCTCTGTGCCGCCAGAGGTGGAAGTTTCAGTACCCTCAATGGGTCGTAGGTGGTTGCAACACCGCGAGTGGTTCAGCTTGGGCGGCACGCGCAATGTTTCAGTACCCTCAATGGGTCGTAGGTGGTTGCAACATTTTCCTGAAACAGGACTGCGACCTCGATTCCCTGTTTCAGTACCCTCAATGGGTCGTAGGTGGTTGCAACACGTCGCTGTGTGGCCGCCCATTGGTGGCGTGTACTTGTTTCAGTACCCTCAATGGGTCGTAGGTGGTTGCAACCAGCTGACGCCGGCTCCGCGGCCCGCCCTCAACTGGGCGTTTCAGTACCCTCAATGGGTCGTAGGTGGTTGCAACCTGCACCTGCCGATGTATCCGACCGACTTCGCGGTGTTTCAGTACCCTCAATGGGTCGTAGGTGGTTGCAACTGAAGAACACGTCGACGGTAGATTTGGTGTGATCAGGTTTCAGTACCCTCAATGGGTCGTAGGTGGTTGCAACGTGTTCTGTGTCCCGTTTCAGCGCGTCGATATCAAGTTTCAGTACCCTCAATGGGTCGTAGGTGGTTGCAACTTTGCCAACGACATTGTACGCGTGCGCCCATACGAGTTTCAGTACCCTCAATGGGTCGTAGGTGGTTGCAACGCCGAAATGGTCGCTCCGTCCGCGCTGCTGACGCGGTTTCAGTACCCTCAATGGGTCGTAGGTGGTTGCAACCGTTACCTTGTGCGCCATATCGGGCGTATATCTATGACCTGAAATCTGATTCAGATAGCTTTTAGCCCGATTTTTGAGGCACATTTTTCTGCAACTCACTGCCGATACTCTAACACAAGGCGAAATTTTTGTCAAGTCCTCTCCATGCCCGATTTTCCGCATAAATTCGATCCGAGTTGAGAAAGGAAAGCGACCACGATGGATTCGATGCAAACGGCATTTGAAAGGTTTGTTTTGACTGCGCAGTAGTATTAAATTGCTGTGCCTGATTAATGTTTTCAAATCGAGTTGAGAACGGCATATAAAAGCGGCGCTTTTCTTGCGCCCTTGGCAAAAAGTGCCGACAAGATTGACTCAAGAGTGCGCGGCGCGCGGCGAGTCGTCCTCTGCCACGTGGAAGAGCGTCGCCAATAGGTCTTCCATCTGCGAGTTGGTGTTGGCGCGCAAGACGTAGATCGGCGTGCCGCGCCGCTCGGCGTCCACGATCAGCTTGGGACGGCGGCGGTAGTAATTCTTCAAGGTGACGATCGCCTGCGCGTTGCCCAAATCTTCCTCAACGATGAGCGGCAGGCGCATACGGCGCGCAGAGCTGATCATGCGGTTGCGCGCCACGCCATAGGCGTAGATGTGCAGCGGCTGCAGCGCGCTGACGCCTAAATCGCCGCGCTCGGCGCGCGCAGGCGGCGCGTTGCTGGCGCTCTCAGCGCGGCGCGCGTCGTTGCCGAGCACTTGCAGCTCAGTGACCAGCTCGCCGTCCGCGTCGCGATAGCGGACTTCGACAGGCACCGGGCGACCGCGCAAGTGATTATCCACAGCGGCAGCCACATCTTCATGAATGACGAGGCGATGGCGCGTCTGCAGCTCGATCAGCACGTCGAAGGTCGGCGGCGCGGCGCGCTCTAAGACGGTCTTTTGCGTGCCGCGGCGGCGCGCTTCTTCATCGGAGAGCGTGACCGAGCGGATGCCGCCGATCAGATCGCTGAGCGTGGGATTGTTGAGCAAGTTCTCAAGCGTCTGACCGTGCGCTGTGCCGATCAGCTGCACGCCGCGCTCAGCGATGGTGCGGGCAGCCATGGCTTCCAGCTCGCGACCGATCTCATCAATGATGATCACCTCAGGATTGTGATTCTCAACCGCCTCGATCATCACCTCGTGCTGCAAAGCAGGCTTTGGCACTTGCATGCGCCGCGCGCGTCCGACAGCGGGATGCGGCACGTCGCCATCGCCGCCGATCTCGTTGCTAGTGTCCACGATGATCACGCGCTTGTGTTCAGCCAGCACGCGCGCGGCTTCGCGCAGCATGGTGGTCTTGCCAACGCCGGGCGCGCCAAGGATCAGCACGCTCTGACCTGACTCGATGATATCTTGGATGATATCAATGGTGCCGTAGACGGCGCGTCCGATGCGGCAGGTGAGACCGACGATATCGGCG
>DAOTWB010000049.1:0-31452 GCA_034436235.1 Anaerolineae bacterium | reverse complement strand
GATCCGCTCTTCGCCTTTCGGCGCGTCGCGACGCTGCTCCAGAGCGCCGATCTGACGGTCGGCAACCTTGAATGCGTGCTGAGCGATCGCGGCATACCTGCGCGCAAACGCTATCCATTGCGCTGTGCGCAGGCGCTAGATGCGCTGAGCTGGGCAGGCTTCGATGTCCTCTCGCTCGCCAACAATCACGCGATGGACTTCGGCGCTGAGGCGCTTTTGGACATGATCGCGCGCTTGCGCGGCGTTGGCATTGCGACAGTTGGCGCAGGCGAGACCTTGCGCGCGGCGCGGACGCCTGCCGTCTTGCTCAGAAATGGCGTGCGCATCGCCTTTCTGGGCTATGTGAACGTGCCACAAGACGGTCCGCCGTTCTTCTTCCGCAACGATCTGACGGCGGCGACCGCTACACAGCCCGGCGTGGCATGGGCGAGCGCTGACGCGGACGGCGTGGCGATGATCCAGGCGGATGTGCGCGCTGCGCAAGCGCTCGCCGATGTAGTGATCGTCCTGTTGCACGCAGGCATTGAGTACTCGCGCACGCCGAACGATGTGCAACGGCTGCTCGCCTACGCTGCGATGGATGCAGGCGCGGCGGCGGTCATCGGCGCGCATCCGCACGTGCTGCAAGGCGTGCAGCGCTATAAAGACGGCATCATCGCCTATAGCTTGGGCAATTTCGCCTTCGATATGACAGTGGATACTTCAGCGGCGCTGCGCGTAGTGGTGACGGCACAGGGCGTGCAAAGCTATGAGTGGCTGCCGATTGTGATCGGCGCGTTTGGGCAGCCGCGCATGGCGACTGCTGAGCAGGCGGCGCGCATTCAGGCAGCGCTGGAGCGGCTCTCGGCGCAGTTGAACCGTTGAGCATTGCCGCACGCGCTAGGATCAGCTATGATAGCGCAGCTTGTTGGGCGCGCTTTTGAGCCTTGATTGGTGATACAGAGATAGGCGGCATGGGATTGTTCACGCGCAAATTAGGCGTTGATCTCGGCACGGTCAACGTCATCATCTATGGCAACGGGCAAATTTTGTTGCAAGAGCCTGCGATGGTCGCGCTGACCATTGAGGAAGAGCGCATCGTGGCGATTGGGCAAGAGGCGCGCGATATGTACGGACGGCATCCTGAGCATATCGAGGTGGTGCGTCCGCTGCGCGAAGGCGTGATCGCCGATTATGAAGTGACCGAGGCGATGTTGCGTCATTTTTTCCAGAAGATCGGCGGGCGGCGGCTCTTCGGCAGCTTGCAGGTGATGATCAGCGTGCCGTATGGCGCGAATAGCGTCGAGCGGCGCGCTGTGCATGAGGCAGCGTTGCAAGCGGGCGCGCGCGAGGCGATCCTGATCCATGAGTCGCTAGCATCTGCCATTGGCGCAGGCTTGCCTGTGCGCACGCCGGCAGGCAACATGGTGCTGAACATCGGCGGCGGCGCCAGCGAGGCGGCTGTCATCGCGATGAACGGCATTGTGGTGGCGGAGAGCGTCCGTGTAGGCGGCTTGCGCCTTGACGAGGCGATCATGAACTACATGCGGCGCAAATATAACTTGATCATCGGGCAGCCGACGGCGGAGTCGATCAAGATTCAAATTGGCGCTGCGGTGCCGCTGCCTGAGGATTTGTCAATGGAAGTGCAAGGGCGCGATCAGCTGAACGGCTTGCCGCGCACAGTTGAGGTCAGCACGGGCGAAGTGGTCGAGGCGATTGCCGATCCGCTCGCTAACATCGCCGGCGCGGCGCGCGCCGTCTTGGAGCGGACGCCGCCTGAACTCGCTTCTGATATCATCGATCGCGGCGCGCTGATCGCAGGTGGCGGCGCGTTGCTGCGCGGCATTGACGAGTACATCACGCAACAGATCGGCGTGCCTGCTTACCGCGCCGACGATCCGATTGTCTGCACAGCGGTCGGCGCAGGACGTGCGCTGGAAGATGCAGCGCTGCGCCGACGCGTGGAAGGCATCAGCTATTCCAAATAGTAGGTCATGCGTTGCAGGTGCATGACAGGATCGATGTACTGGACATGCACATGACTCGGCACGCTCAACGTGATCGGCGCGTAGTTCAGAATGGCGCGCACGCCTGCCGCCACAAGCTGATCGCAGACTTCTTGCGCGTTCTCGGCAGGCACAGCGATCATGGCGATTTGGATGTTGTGCTGCTTGATGAAATCGCTCATCTGGCTGGCGTGTAGCACTTCTACGTCGCCACTCCTGCCCAGCCGCGCAGGATCGACATCAAAAGCCGCCACAACGCGAAAGCCGCGCGAGACAAAGCCACGATAATGCGCGATAGCGCGTCCTAGATCGCCTGCGCCAACGACGATCATCTGCCACTCGCGATCCACTTGCAAAATTTGCTTCAGCTGCGCCTGCAAATGGCTGATCTGGTAGCCCGTGCCTTGCTTGCCGAACTCGCCGAAGTGTGATAGGTCTTTGCGAATCTGCGCTGAGCTGATGCCCAAACGCTGACCCAGCTCGTGCGATGAGGTGACGGTCTTGCCTTGCTGTGCCAGCTGACTCAAGGCGCGCAGATAGATCGGCAAACGTCCGATCACAATATCGGGAATGCTCGGATACGACGCCATACCGAAGGATGCCTCCAATCCGTCAACAAGCGTGAGAGCCTAGTTATTGCGCTGCAAACAAGGTAACGGCTGTTGCACTGTCCGTGAATTCTTGAACTATTTTAACACAGTGCGTTAAACTTGTGAATGCGCAGCCTTGCGGCGCGCTTGGCTGAGAATGTGTGACATTCGGCGCACAAAAAGCTGCCAGTTGTCATGCAGGCAGTGCGGCTTGATTGGCTATGCTTAAAGCGACCGTTGTTTCGAAAATCTTGTTTTGAAAGGATGCGCGCGGATGTTCCAAGCCAAACCGATTCCTGCGCCTTCTGAAGATAAGCGCTGGCGCATTGTGAACGCTACCATGCGCCGTCATGGTTACCAAGCCAGCGGCTTGATCGAGACTCTGCACACCATGCAAGAAGCCTTCGGCTTTTTGGACGTGGCAGGCTTGCGCTACGTGGCGCGCTCGTTGCGCGTGCCGCTCAGCCAAGTATATGGCGCCGCCACTTTTTACAACCTGTTCAAACTGAAGCCTGCAGGCGAGCATACCTGCACAGTCTGTCTTGGCACTGCCTGCTACATCAAAGGCGCGCCCGCCATTTTGAACAGCCTGCAGGAAGCGCTCGATATCAAGCCTGACCAGACCACGCCCGATAAAAAGGTCTCGCTGATGGTGGCGCGTTGCGTTGGCGCGTGCGGCTTGGCGCCCGTGGTCGTTTTGGATGAAGAGGCGCACGGCAAGCTCTCACCCGAGCAAGTGGTGGAAAAAGTGATGGCATGGCGCACGGCTGTGCCTGAGGAGCGTTGACAATGCATCTAGAAGACCTGCAAAAAATTGCCGAAGAAAGACACGCTGCCGATGCTGCCTTGCAGCACGTGCTATACGTCTGTACAGGCACGGCTTGCCAATCCAGCCGCAGCGAAGAGGTACTCAAAGCGATTCAGGCGGAACTGAAAGCGCGCGGTCTGGAGAAGACGTGCGCTGTGCGTCCCGGCGGCTGCCAAGGGCTGTGCGCGCGCGGACCGATGGCGAATTTGGACAATGGACGGCACGTCTATCAACATCTGACGCCTGAGGACGCGCCTGAAGTAGTGGAGACGCTGGAAAGCGCGCCTTCAGAGCGCATTCGGCTGGATGGCGAGCTGCCCTTCTTCAAGCGCCAAGTGCGGATTGCCACACAAGGCGCGGGCTTGATCGATCCGAGCGAATTGAACAGCTATATCGCTGCCGGCGGCTATCGCACGCTGCTGGACGCGCTTTTGCACAGGACGCCTGCCGAAGTGCTGCAAGAGGTGGTCAAGAGCGGCTTGCGCGGACGTGGCGGCGGCGGCTATCCAACAGGCTTGAAGTGGAGCACGGTCGCCAAGGCGCTGCAGACGCCGAAGTACATCATCGTCAATGGCGATGAAGGCGATCCAGGCGCTTTCATGGATCGCGCGCTGATGGAAGACTATCCGTTTCGCATCTTGGAAGGCATGACGCTGGCTGCCTACGCGGTTGGCGCATCACAAGGCTACATCTACGTGCGCGCAGAATATCCATTGGCGGTCAAGCGCCTGCAAAACGCTATCAAGCAAGCGCAGAAGCAGAATTTGCTGGGCAGCAACATCGCCGGCACGCCGTTCAGCTTCAATGTCGAGATTCGGCTCGGCGCAGGCGCTTTCGTCTGCGGCGAAGAGACGGCGCTGATCGCCAGCATCGAAGGCGGTCGCGGCACACCGCGTCCACGTCCGCCATATCCTGCCGAGTCGGGCTTATGGGGCAAACCGACCTTGATCAACAACGTGGAGACCATCGCCAACATCGTGCCGATCCTGCAGCACGGCGGCGATTGGTTCGCCAGCATCGGCACGGCGAAGAGCAAAGGTACGAAGGTCTTCGCGCTGAGCGGACGCATCAACAACACGGGCTTGATCGAAGTGCCGATGGGCATCACCTTGCGCGAGATCATCTTCGAGATCGGCGGCGGCATCCCTGACGGCAAGAAGTTCAAGGCGGTTCAGACGGGCGGACCGAGCGGCGGCTGCATTCCTGAGCAGCACTTGGATATGCCTGTGGACTATGAGTCGTTGGCGAGCGTCGGCTCGATCATGGGATCGGGCGGCATGATCGTGATGGATGAGACCAGCTGCATGGTGGATGTGGCGAAGTATTTCATGGAATTCAGCATGGCGGAATCGTGCGGCAAATGCGTGCCGTGTCGTGTTGGCACAGCGCAGATGTACGATCTGCTGTGCAAGATCAGCGAAGGACGCGCCACGCTCGACGATCTCGCCTTGCTGGAAGCGCTGTGCGATATGGTCAAACACACCAGTTTGTGCGGCTTAGGGCAATCCGCGCCGAATCCTGTCATCAGCACGTTGCGCTTCTTCCGCGATGAATATCTCGCGCATATCGTCGAAAAACGTTGCCCTGCTGGAGTCTGCCAGATGAAGCCTGAAGTGATGGAGGTGCATTCATGAGCCGCGTCGTCACGCTCAAAATTAACGGACAGGATGTCAGCGGACGCGAAGATGAGAGCATTTTGCAAGTGGCGCGCGAGAACGGCATTGAAATTCCCACGCTGTGCTACGTTGAAGGACTCTCAGCCGTAGGCGCGTGCCGCTTATGCCTTGTGGAAGTGGTCGGTGTGGCGCGTTTGCTGCCGGCGTGCGCTACGCGCGTCAGCGAAGGCATGGAAGTCCACACGGAGAGCGAGCGCCTGCAGCGCTATCGGCGCATGATCGTCGAGCTACTCTTCAGCGAAGGCAATCATATCTGCCCAGTGTGCGTCTCGAACGGACACTGCGAGCTGCAAGATATGGCGATCAAGCTGCGCCTCGATCACATTGGAATGCCTTACCGCTTCCCTGTCCGCCAAGTGGATGCTTCTCACGCGCGCTACGGTCTCGATCCGAACCGTTGCATCCTCTGCACGCGCTGCGTGCGAGTCTGCGATGAGATCGAAGGCGCACATACATGGGACATCATGGGACGCGGCATTGCCAGCCAGCTGATCACGGATATGCACACGCCGTGGGGCGAATCTGAGACTTGCACCAGCTGCGGCAAATGCGTTCAAATCTGCCCGACAGGCGCGCTGTTCGTGAAAGGCAAATCGGTTGCCGAGATGACCAAGCGCCCTGAATTTCTGCCGTATCTCGCCATGATGCGCAATCGCAAAAATGGATCGTGAGTGAGGAGTTTGTCTGTGAGCAAGAAAAAAGTTGCCACCATTTGGATGGACGGCTGCTCAGGCTGCCACATGTCCTTTCTGGATATGGATCATCGTCTGCTCGATCTCGCCGATCTGATCGAGATCGTCCACAGTCCGTTGGTTGACCACAAAGACTTTCCGCCCGAAGTGGACGTGACATTGGTAGAAGGCGCGGTCAGCAGCGATGAAGATTATGAGAAGATCGTCAAGGTGCGCGCACGGACAAAAATCCTCGTCGCGATGGGCGATTGCGCTGTGAGCGCTAACGTGCCTGCTATGCGCAATCGCTTTGCGCCGAAGGCGCTGAGCGAGGCGATCTACCTTGCGCCGAACATGACGCACCGCCAAGTGCCAAGCCAAAGCGTGCCGACCTTACTGCCGCGCGTGCGCCCTGTGCATGAAGTGGTGAAAGTGGACGTATTCGTGCCGGGCTGTCCGCCTTCGAACGACACGCTCTTCTATGTGCTGAGCGAGCTGGTGCAAGGACGCATGCCCGATCTGAGCGATAAGACGCGCTTTGGCGCTTAGGAGGTGAGCATGACGCAAGAGATCATCATCAATCCTGTGACGCGCATTGAAGGTCACGGCAAGATCACCATCTACCTAGCGGACGATGGCAGCGTCGCCGATGCGAAGTTTCACGTCACGCAGCTGCGCGGCTTCGAGAAATTCGCCGAAGGGCGACCGTTTCACGAGATGCCGTCGCTCATGGCGCGCATTTGCGGCATTTGTCCTGTCAGCCATCTGATCGCCAGCGCCAAAGCCTGTGATGCACTGTTAGGCGTGCGCATTCCGCCTGTGGCAGCCGCGCTGCGCCGCGTGATGAACCTTGCGCAGATCGCGCAATCGCACGCGCTCAGCTTCTTCTATCTCTCTGCGCCCGATCTGCTGCTCGGCATGGATAGCGATCCGAGCCAGCGCAACTTGTTCGGCATGCTCGCCGCCAATCCGCAATTGGCGCGCGATGGCGTCACTTTGCGCCAGACAGGTCAGCAGATCATCGAGTTGCTCGGCGGCAAGCGCATTCATCCCGGCTGGCTGGTGCCCGGCGGCGTGAGCGAGCCGCTCAGCGCCGAGAAGCGCGATAAAATCCTCGCCATGCTGCCCAACGCTATCGCCATCACGCAGCAGGCGATCCATTGGTTCAAGTCGATCCTGCCGCGCTTCAGCGAAGAGATCAGCGTCTTCGCCAACTTCCCGACGCTGCACATGGGCATGGTCGATCGGCGCGGCAACCTAGAGACCTACGACGGCTATCTGCGCATTGTGGACGCCGACGGCAACGTCGTGGAAGATCGGATGACGCCCGAAGACTATCTCGATCTGATCGAGGAAGCTGCCGAGCCGCACAGCTTCTTGAAGTCGCCTTACTACAAGCCGCGCGGCTACGCGGACGGCATGTTCCGCGTCGGACCGCTCTCGCGGCTATTGGTAGCCGATCAGATCAGCACGCCGCTGGCGAACGCTGAGCTACAAGCATTCCGCCAAATTCCTGAGCGGCAGAGCTCGTTCTACTTCCACTTGGCGCGCCTGATCGAAATTCTCCACGCTTGGGAAGAGATTCAGCGCGTCCTGAACACGCCTGATATCCTGAGCGATCACGTGCGCGCCTACGCTGAGCCAAACGCTTTTGAAGGTATCGGCATCAGCGAAGCGCCGCGCGGCACGCTGATGCATCACTACAAAATTGACAAAAACGGCTTGATCACTCACGTCAACCTGATCATCGCCACAGGACACAACAACCTAGCCATGAACGCAGGCGTCAAGCAAGTGGCACAGCGCTTTGTTCACGGCGCGCGGCTGAGCGAAGGCATGTTGAATCGCGTTGAAGCGGTCATCCGCACCTTCGATCCATGCCTGAGCTGCTCCACACATGCCATCGGACAGATGCCGCTGCACATTCAGCTGATCGCGCCGAATGGCGAGGTGCTAGACGAGATCGCACGTTAGAGAAAAGGCAGCGGTCGGCGCAGGCTGACCGCTGCGCATTGTGATCAGGGAGCGCGTCTTATGCGTCTTGTGATCGGCATTGGCAATACGCTGCGCGGCGATGACGGCGTCGGCGTGGCAGTGGCGCAACAGTTGGCAGCGCAGCACCTGCCTGACCTGCGCGTGATCGCTTGTCATCAGCTGACGCCCGAGCTGACCGCGCTGATCAGCCAAGCTGAGCAGGTCATTTTTGTGGATGCCAGCACGAACTTATCGGCAGGCGATGTAAAAGTGATACCGCTCGATCTGGAGAACGCACGCGCGCTCGCGACGCATCATTGGGCGCCAACTGCGCTGTTGATGGCTGCCAAAGTGCTGTATAGCGCACAGCCGCGCAGCGCATTGGTCGCCATTGGTGCGCAGCACTTCGGCTACTGCGAGCAGCTCTCAGAGTCAGTAGCGCGTGCCTTGCCGCGCGCCACGCAACTGATCCTGAGCCTATTGCGCGGCGAGGTGCATTGACTGCGCGTCGCGTGCGCCTGACGCTGAGCGGCGCTGTGCAAGGCGTCGGCTTTCGTCCGTTCATCTATCGCCTTGCGCGGTCGCTCTCGCTTGGCGGCTGGATTGTGAACGCGCCGCACGGCGTGATCATCGAGCTGGAAGGCGCGCCTGAGGCGCTCGAGATGTTCTTGGCGCGTCTGCCGCACGAGAAGCCTGCGCACGCGCTGATCACTGCGCTTGAGCGGCAAGACCTGCCGCTGTGCGGCGAGACGACCTTCGAAATTCGCCACAGTCAGGCGGAAGGCGCGCCGACGGCGCTCATCCTGCCTGACCTTGCCACATGCGCTGATTGCCTGCGCGAGCTGTTCGATCCGTCGGATCGGCGCTATCGCTATCCATTCATCAATTGCACGCATTGCGGTCCGCGTTATAGCATCATCCTCAGTTTGCCTTACGACCGACCGAACACGACCATGCGCGCCTTCGCGTTGTGTCCTGCCTGCCAGCGCGAGTACGCCGATCCGCTCGATAGACGCTTCCACGCACAACCGATCGCTTGTCCCAGCTGCGGACCGCGCCTAGAAGTCTGGTCAGCGCAAGGCGACGTCCTCGCGCACGGCGAAGCGGCGCTTCAGTGCGCCGAAGACGCCTTGCGCAGCGGTCAGATTGTGGCGTTGAAAGGCTTGGGCGGCTTTCAATTGCTCTGCGATGCGCGCGACGGGCAGGCTGTGCGCACTTTGCGCGCGCGCAAGCATCGCCCTGAGAAACCGTTCGCTATCATGCTGCCCGATCTAGAGATAGCGCGCCGCTTGTGTCACGTTGACGCGCAAGAAGCGTCGCTCCTGACCGCGCCTGCCGCACCGATTGTCCTGCTCAGGCGGCGCGCAGACGCGCTCGCCGAAGTCGCCGATGAAATCGCGCCGCACAATCCGCATCTTGGCGTGATGCTGCCGTACACGCCGTTGCATCACCTGCTGATGCGCGATCTCGGCTTCCCAGTCGTGGCGACCAGCGGCAACATCAGCGGCGAGCCGATCTGCACAGATGAATGCGAAGCCTTGACGCGCCTGCGCGGCATCGCCGATCTCTTCCTCGTCCACAATCGCCCGATCGCGCGCCCTGTGGACGACTCGGTCGTCTGTGTAGCGCTTGGCGAGCCGTTGATCCTGCGTCGCGCGCGCGGCTATGCGCCGTCGCCGCTGCCTTTGCCGTCAGGCGCGCCGCTGCCGCCCATGATCGCGGTTGGCGCGCACCAGAAGAACACGCTCGCCGTCGCCGAAGGGCAGCGCGTCATCCTCAGCCAACACATCGGCGATTTGGAGAACGCTGAGAGCGAGCGCGCCTTCAAACAGACTTTGGGCGATCTAGTGCAGATGCACGCCGTGCAAGCGCGGCTGATCGTCTGCGATGCACATCCTGATTATCTCAGCACGCAATATGCCGAGCAATTGGCAGCCGAGCGCGGCGTGCCTGTGCTGCGCGTCCAACATCACTACGCGCACGCGCTCGCCTGCATGGCAGAGAACGCTATCGCGCCGCCGTTTTTGGCAGTGACATGGGACGGCACAGGCTACGGCGCGGACGGGACGATCTGGGGCGGCGAATTTTTGCAGGTGACGGCGCAAGGCTTCAGGCGAGTCGGCACGTGGCGCGCCTTTCCGCTGATCGGCGGCGAGTCGGCAGCGCGCGAGCCACGCCGCAGCGCGCTCGGCGCGCTCTGGCAGATGTACAGCGGCGGCTTGCCCGAGTCAGTGCGCGCTCTGCCGCCGTTGCGCGCCTTCAGCGCCGCTGAGCTGCGCTTACTGGAACAGGCGTTGGAGCGCGGCGTGAACGCGCCGCTCACTAGCAGCGTCGGCAGGCTCTTCGATGCAGTCGCCAGCTTGCTCGACCTGAATCAGCGCATGAGCTTTGAAGGGCAAGCTGCCATGCGCCTTGAGTTCGCTGCGCTGAGCGCTGCACAAACTACTGATGAATCTTACCCTTTTGAAGTGACAACCATCACTACTGCGAACGGCGAGGCAGTGCGAATCATTGATTACGCACAGGTTTTTGAGGCAATCATGGACGAATGGCGGCAAGGCGTCTCAGCAGCGGATATCGCGCAGCGTTTTCATCAAACGCTATGCGCAGCGATCGTAGCGCAGGCGCGTGCCGCAGCGCTGGAGTGCGTAGCGCTCTGCGGCGGTTGCTTTCAGAACCGTTTTTTGTTAACAGGCGCGGTCGCAGCCTTGCGGCGGGCAGGCTTCACGCCATTTTGGTCGCGGCAAGTGCCGCCGAACGATGGCGGCATCGCCTATGGACAAGCCATCGCGGCGCGCCGCTCGTCAGATGAGAAGGAGTGACGCTGAATGTGTCTAGCAGTGCCGGGACAACTGATCAGCATTGACGAAGCCGATCCGCTTTTCCGCACAGGGAAGGTCAATTTCGGCGGCGTCATCAAAGAAGTCAACCTTGCCTACACGCCTGAGGCAAAAGTTGGCGATTACGTGATCGTCCACGTCGGCTTTGCGCTCAGCGTGGTGGATGCCGACGAGGCGGCGCGCGTTTTCACTTATTTAGGGCAGATAGATGAGCTAGGAGAACTGGAAGAATGACTGAATACATCACGCTTGACGGCAATGAGGCAGTCGCCAAGATCGCTTACAAGCTGAGCGAGGTGATCGCCATTTATCCGATCACGCCGTCCTCGCCAATGGGCGAGTGGGCTGATGAATGGGCAAGTCTTGAGCAGCCGAACTTGTGGGGCGTTGTGCCGCAAGTGGTGGAGATGCAGAGCGAAGGCGGCGCGGCAGGCGCCATTCACGGCGCGCTGCAAGCGGGCGCGCTCGCTACGACCTTCACTGCTTCACAAGGCTTGCTGCTGATGATTCCAAATATGTACAAGATCGCCGGCGAGCTGACGCCGACCGTCTTCCACATCGCGGCGCGCGCAATCGCAGCGCAGGCGCTAAGCATCTTCGGCGATCACCAAGATGTCATGGCAGTCCGCCAGACGGGCTGGGCGATGCTCGCTTCGAACTCGGTGCAAGAAGCGCACGATATGGCGCTGATCGCGCACGCCGCGACGCTCAAAGCGCGGCTGCCATTCTTGCACTTCTTCGATGGCTTCCGCACATCGCACGAAGTGCAGAAGATCGCCTTGATCGAAGATGATGTGCTGCGCGCCATGATTGACGATACGCTGATCGCGGCACATCGCGCGCGTGCGCTCTCACCCGATCATCCTGTTTTGCGCGGCACGGCGCAAAATCCTGACACATATTTCCAAGCGCGCGAGACCGTCAATCCGTTCTACGCCGCTTGTCCGCAAATTGTGCAAGCGACGATGGATCAGTTTGCTGCGCTGACAGGCAGGCAATACAAGTTATACGAGTATTACGGCGCGTCTGACGCCGAGCGCGTGATCGTGATCATGGGCAGCGGCGCTGAGACCGTCCACGAGACTGTTGACTATCTGAATGCGCGTGGCGAGAAGCTCGGCGTGCTGAAAGTGCGCCTGTATCGTCCGTTTGCAGCAGACCTGTTCACAGCTGCGCTGCCCAAGAGCGTCCGCGCCATTGCCGTGCTGGATCGCACCAAAGAGCCGGGCGCAGCAGGTGAGCCGCTCTATCTGGATGTGGTCAACGCGCTTTACGAGACATGGGACGGCGCCGCATTGCCGCGCGTGGTCGGCGGACGCTATGGACTATCCAGCAAAGAGTTCACGCCTGCGATGGTCAAAGCAGTCTATGAGAACTTGGCGCAGACGCAGCCGAAGAATCACTTCACAGTCGGCATCCTTGACGACGTGAGCCACACCAGCCTTGCGTTCGATCCTGACTTCTCAGTTGAGCCTGAGGCGACCGTGCGCGCTGTGTTCTACGGTCTGGGCGCTGATGGCACAGTCGGCGCGAATAAGAACTCGATCAAGATCATCGGCGAGAACACGGATAACTACGCGCAAGGCTATTTCGTCTACGACTCGAAGAAATCGGGCAGCATGACGATCTCGCACTTGCGCTTCGGCAGGTCGCCTATTCGCAGCACGTATCTGATCACGAAGGCGAACTTCGTAGCTTGTCATCAGCCGAATTTCTTGGAGCGCTACGATGTGCTGCGCGACGCCGTCGAAGGTGGCACGTTCTTGCTCAACACGCCATACAGCGCCGATGAAGTCTGGGATCGTCTGCCGCGCCGCGTCCAAGAGCAGATCATCGGCAAGCGCCTGAAATTCTACGTGATTGACGCTTACAAGGTCGCCGCTGAAAATGGCATGAAAGGACGCATCAATACTGTGATGCAGGTCTGCTTCTTCGCCATTGCCAACGTCCTGCCGCGCGAGGAGTCCATTGCACAGATCAAGCACGCCATTGAGAAGACTTACGGCAAGAAAGGCGAAGAGATCGTGCAGATGAACCTGCGTGCTGTGGATAACACGCTTGAGCGGCTGCACGAAGTGCGCGTGCCAGAGCGCGTCACCAGCGCGCTTGAGCTGCTGCCGCCGCTGGTCGGCAATCCGCCTGAATTCGTGCGGCACGTGCTAGGCGAAATGACGGCGCGGCGTGGCGACCTGCTGCCTGTCAGCGTCTTTCCGCCCGATGGCACGTATCCAACAGGCACGACCCAATACGAGAAGCGCAACTTGGCGCTCGAAATTCCTGTCTGGGAGCCAGACATCTGCATTCAGTGCGGCAAGTGCGCCATGGTCTGCCCGCACGCCGTCATCCGCATCAAAGCCTATCAGCCTGAGCTGCTGGCAGAAGCGCCGCCAACGTTCAAGGCGACCGACGCCAAAGATGCCGATTGGCGCGGCATGAAATACACCATTCAGGTCTCGCCTGAAGATTGCACAGGCTGCGGCATTTGCGTGGACATCTGCCCTGCCAAGAGCAAGAGCGCGGCGAACCTGCGCGCCATCAACATGCGTCCGCAGCCGCCGCTGCGCGAGAGCGAGCGCGCCAACTGGGAATTCTTCCTCAGCCTGCCTGAAGTGGATCGCAGCCTGATCAAGCCGACCAGCATCCGTCAGCAGCAGGCGCAACAGCCGCTCTTCGAGTTCAGCGGCGCCTGCAGTGGCTGCGGTGAGACGCCTTACATCAAACTGGCGACACAGCTCTTCGGCGACCGCATGATCGTGGCGAACGCGACCGGCTGCTCATCCATTTACGGCGGCAACATGCCAACCACGCCTTGGTCGGTCAACGCGCAAGGCTATGGACCGGCTTGGTCGAACTCGCTCTTCGAGGATAACGCTGAGTTCGGCTTTGGAATGCGCGTGGCGCTCGATCAGCATGCTGCCTATGCACGGCAGCTCTTGAAGCAACTCTCAAGCGAGCTGGGCGATCTCGCGACGGCGATCCTAGAGGCAGATCAACGCGATGAGGCAGGCATTTACGCGCAACGCGAGCGCGTGGCTGCCTTGAAAGCGCGCCTGCAGACTCTGGCGAGTCCTGAAGCGCAGCGGCTCTTGGCTGTGGCAGATTACTTGGTCAAGAAGACGGTCTGGCTGATCGGCGGCGACGGCTGGGCGTACGATATCGGCTTTGGCGGCTTGGATCACGTCCTTTCCAGCGGACGCAATGTCAAGGTGCTGGTGCTGGATACCGAAGTCTATAGTAATACAGGCGGACAAGCCTCGAAGGCGACGCCGCGCGGCGCGGTTGCCAAATTTGCGGCAGGCGGCAAACCTGCTGCTAAGAAAGACCTCGGCATGATCGCCATGAGCTATGGCAATGTGTATGTAGCGCGCGTAGCGATGGGCGGACGCGACGAGCAGACCTTGCGCGCGTTCATCGAAGCAGAGGCATATGATGGACCGGCGCTGATCATCGCTTACTCACACTGCATCGCGCACGGCATCAACATGATGACTGCCATGCGCAATCAGAAGGCGGCAGTCGAGTCAGGACAATGGCTGCTCTATCGCTACAATCCTGATCGCGCCGCGCACGGCGAGAATCCGCTGCAACTGGACTCGCGTCCGCCGAAGTTGCCCGTCAAGACCTATCTACAGATGGAGAATCGCTTCAAGATGTTGGAGCTGAGCAAGCCTGAAGTGGCGCAGGCGCTCTTCGAAGAAGCGCAGCGCGACGTCAACACGCGCTATGCGCTCTATGAATACTTGGCAAGCCGTCCTGTGACTGTTGGCAACGGCGCGCATTGAGGAAGGATGTGGCGGTATGAACCTTGAAAGCCTTTACATGGGACTGAAGCTGAAGTCGCCGTTGGTGGCATCCGCTTCGCCGCTCTCGGACAAGCTAGATAACATCAAACGCATGGAAGATGCAGGCGCAGGCGCCGTCGTCCTGTACTCGCTCTTCGAAGAGCAGATTCGGCGCGAGCGCGAGGCGCTGCATTACTACCTGCTGCACGGCACAGAGAGCTATGCCGAGGCGCTCACCTACTTCCCAGAGCCTGTCACTTATCACGCCAGTCCTGACCAATACCTTGAGCTGATCCGCAAGGCGCGCGAGGCGGTCAGCATCCCGATCATCGCCAGCTTGAATGGCACCACGCTTGGCGGCTGGACGCGCTTTGCGCAGAACATGGCGCAAGCGGGCGCGCACGCGCTTGAGCTGAACGTCTACTACATCCCGACCGATCCGTATCTGAGCGGCGCTGAGGTGGAGCAGACCTATCTGGATATCTTGGCGGCAGTCAAGAGCGCCGTGGACGTGCCTGTCGCCATGAAGCTCAGTCCGTACTTCAGCAACATGGCGTACATTGCGCGCCGCTTGGATGAGACAGGCGCTAACGCGCTCGTGTTGTTCAATCGCTTCTACCAGCCTGATATCAACACTGAGACGCTTGAGGTGACGCCGAATGTGGTGCTGAGTAGCTCAGCCGATTTGCGCTTGCCGCTGACGTGGATCGGCATTCTGTACGGTCGCGTGCGCGCCAGTTTGGCGCTCACCAGCGGCGTCCACACGGGCGAGGACGCCGTGAAGGCGATCTTGGCAGGCGCCAGCGCCGTCTGCATGACCTCAGCGCTTTTGCGCAACGGCATTGAGCATATCCGCACGGTCGAGAGTGGCTTGCGCGCTTGGATGACACAGCATGAGTACGAGTCTGTGCAGCAGATGCGCGGCGCGGTCAGTCAGATGCACGCTGAGGATCCGTCCGCCTTCGAGCGCGTGCAATATATGCGAGCGCTCTCCGAGTACAAGCCGACTGTCTGAGCGGCGTTGAGACGCTGAGCGCAGCCGCGCTCGGCGTCTTATATTTTCGGCTGAGCGCGCTATACTCGCGCGCAGAGGATTCTGACACATGCCTGACTACCGTCCAGCGGCACGTTTTTTAGGTCTAGACGATGCGAACAGCGCGCCGAGCGCCGCCGCTTGGCTGCTGCCAATCGCCTACGAGATGACGACGAGCTACGGCGGCGGCGCCAAACACGGCGCTATGGCAATCCTAGAGGCATCAGCGCAGGTTGAGCTGTACGATTCAGCCGTCAGTTGCGAGGCGGCGCTGCACTATGGCGTCTATACGCTGCCGATTCTGCATCCGACGCTTGAGTCGCCTGAGGCGGCGCTGGCGGACATCACAGCGGCTGTCTCAGCCCTGCCGATTGCGGAGAAAGTGTTGGTGGCGCTAGGCGGCGAACACGCTATCACGCCTGCCATCGTCCGCGCTATCGCGCCGCAGCATCCTGACTTGATCGTGGTGCAGCTGGACGCGCACGCCGATCTGCGCGACTCGTTCGATGGCACGCCGTATTCACATGCGTGCGCCATGCGGCGCTGCTCAGCCTTCGCGCCTGTGATCGGACTCGGCATTCGCTCGCTGTGCCAAGAAGAAATGGATTTCATCCGCACTTCGCAGCGCGTGACGCTCATCACGGCTGAGCAAATGCACGCCGATAGCGAGCGGCGCTATCTCGATCAAGTGCGTCGGCAGATCGGCGGACGCGCGGTCTACTTGACGATTGACGTGGACGGGCTCGATCCATCTGTGATCAGCGCGACAGGCACGCCTGAGCCGGGCGGAATCGGCTGGTATGAATGCCTGAACTTAATCCACGTCATCTGCACCAGCGGCAACGTGGTCGCTTTTGACTGCGTGGAGCTGGCGCCGACCTACGGCGCGCACGCCTCAGCTTTTGCGGCGGCAAAATTGGTCTACAAAACGCTCAACCAGATCATGGCAGCGCGCGGCACGTTGCCTATCTGAGCGTTTTGTGAAAATGCACACATTCTGGATGACGCGGCGCAACGTGCGCGCAACGCATGTGTTTAAGCGCCATAGAAGTACCGCAAAATAACGCGCTCGCGCGCTGCATCAACGCGCTGTAGCATGAAAGGCATACGATTCTAATGACTCTTCCGAAGATCATTCAAGGCGGCATGGGCGTCGCCATCTCAGATTGGCGCTTAGCGCGCGCTGTGGCGCTGCAAGGGCAGCTCGGCGTGGTCTCTGGCACGGGCATCGCCATTGTGATGACGGCGCGCTTACAGGAAGGCGATCCGCAGGGCGCCATGCGTCGCGCGCTGGCGGCGTTTCCGTTTCAGGATGCGGCACAGCGCGTGCTGGATCGCTATTTCGTGGAAGGCGGCATTCCGCGCGGTAAACCGTATCGCCGTCCGCCGATGTGGAGCATGAAGCCCAGCCGCGAGCTGGAAGAGTTGACTGTCATCGCCAACTTCGTCGAAGTCTTTCTCGCCAAAGAAGGACACCACAATCCTATCGGCATCAACCTGCTGGAAAAAGTGCAAATGCCGACGATGGCGTCGCTGTATGGCGCGATGTTGGCAGGCGTGGACTTCGTGCTGATGGGCGCCGGCATTCCGCTGCAGATCGGCGGTATCCTCGATAAGCTGGCGAACCACGAGCCAACTCAGTATCGTCTTGACGTGCTGAACGCGACCGAAGAGCATTACCTGCACTTCGATCCGCGCGCGCTCTTTCCAGAGGTCTCAGGCACGCTCAAGCGTCCGATGTTCCTGCCGATCATCTCGTCGTTTGTGTTAGCCCAAGCGCTGCTCAAGCGCACCAGCGGACGCATTGACGGTTTCGTGGTCGAGCTGCCCATCGCCGGCGGTCACAACGCGCCGCCGCGCGGACAGCTGCAGCTGAATGCGCGCGGCGAGCCGATCTACACCGAAAAAGACGCAGTAGACCTAGAAAAATTGGCGAAGCTCGGCTTGCCGTTCTGGGTCGGCGGCGGCTATGGCAACCCTGAGAAATTGGTCGAGGCGTTAGCGCACGGCGCGGCGGGCATTCAGGTTGGCACCGCCTTCGCTTATTGCGATGAGTCGGGCATGGCGGCTGAGATCAAGCAACGCGTCATTCAGAAAGTTCTGGACGGCACGATTGATGTGCTGACTAGCGCGACTGCCTCGCCGACAGGCTTTCCGTTCAAGGTTGTCCAGCTGGAAGGCACGCTCTCAGATGCCAGTGTCTATGAAGCGCGCGAGCGCGTGTGCGATATCGGCTATTTGCGGCACCTCTATGAACAGGACGGCAAGATTGGTTTCCGCTGCCCTGCCGAGCCAGTTGACCACTATGTGAAAAAAGGTGGCGACCTTGAGGATACTGTCGGACGCGTGTGCTTGTGCAACGCGCTCGGCTCGACCACAGGCTACATTCATCATCGTCCCGACGGCACGCCTGAGCCTGCTATCGTGACCTCAGGCGATGATCTGATCAACATTGTGCAATTCTTGTCGGAAGGCGCCACACATTACAGCGCCGCCGATGTGATCGCCAAGCTCTTGAGCAAAATTTCCGTAGTGAGCGATGTACCTGAGCCTTCAGCGCGTCTCTAAAACGTTCAATGGCGAGCGTCCTGTGCAGGCGCTCGCCGAGATCAGCTTCGACATACGGCAAGGCGAGTTCGTCAGCTTGATCGGGCAGAGCGGCAGCGGCAAAAGCACGCTCTGCAACTTGATTGCCGGCTTGCTCACGCCTGATTCAGGCGAGATTCGCTTGGACGGACGGCTGATCAACGGTCAGACAGGCCATGTTGGCTACATGCTGCAACGCGATCTACTTATGCCATGGCGGAGCGTGCTGCAAAACGTGATCCTTGGCGCTGAGATCGCGCGGCAGCCGCTTGAGCAAGCGCGGCAGCGCGCGCGTGCGCTCTTGCCGCTTTTCGGCTTGGAAGGCTTCGCCGATGCTTATCCGCGCCAGCTCTCAGGCGGAATGCGCCAGCGCGCTGCCTTGCTACGCACAATCTTGATGGAACGTCCGCTGCTGCTGCTGGACGAGCCATTCGGCGCGCTTGACGCGCTGACGCGCCGCGAGATGCAGAACTGGCTGCTCACGGTCTGGACGC
The DNA here is from genome assembly GCA_034436235.1 of Anaerolineae bacterium. GTDB lineage: Bacteria > Chloroflexota > Anaerolineae > Aggregatilineales > UBA2796 > CP2-2F. The sequence goes on along the minus strand of DAOTWB010000049.1, from coordinate 13,010 downwards.
AACTGCAACCGACGGTCTTATTTGTGACGCATGACGTGCGCGAAGCGGCGCTGCTCTCGGATCGCATCCTTGTGCTGAGCGCACGTCCAGGACGCCTGATCGCGGATGTGCCAATCGCCTTGCCGCGTCCGCGCCGCGAGAGCGATGAGGCGTTCTTGCGGCTGCAAGCGCAGCTCTTAGGCGCGCTTGCTGCATGAAGCGGCTTGTGCGTTTTGCCGATATCGGAGCGGCTTTCAGCGCACGTGCTATAATGATAAGCGCGTGTTATGAAGTTGCGCTTATCAGGAGCATCATTGGCTATGGCAGAGCCGCTGAAAGTCGGGCTGATCGTCGGGCGCGAGTGGTCAATGCCGCCTGCGCTGATCGAAGAAATTCGCGGTCGGAATGCGGGCGTGATCGCCGAGTTCGTCAAGCTGGGCGGCACGCGCATGAACGAGCCTGTGCCTTACCGCGTGATCGTGGATCGCATCTCACACGAAGTGCCGTACTATCGCACATACTTGAAGAATGCTGCGCTACAAGGCGTGAAAGTGGTCAACGATCCGTTCATGTGGTCGGCGGACGACAAATTTTTCGGCGCGTCGCTCGCTGTGCGCATGGGCGTCGCGTCGCCCAAGACGCTCGTTTTGCCCAACAAAGATTACGTGCCGGGCATCGTGCATGATGAGAGCCTGCGCAACTTGATGTATCCGCTGGACTGGGATTGGATCATCAGCTATGTTGGCATGCCGTGCGTGCTGAAGGATGCTCACGGCGGCGGCTGGAAAGATGTTTACGTCGTCCACAGCAAAGAGGAGCTTTTGGCGCGCTACAATCAGAGCGGCACGCTGACCATGATCTTGCAAGAGTTCATCCAGTGGGATGAATATGCGCGTTGTATGGTGCTAGGTCAGGAGCGCGTTCATGTCATGCGCTACGATCCGCGCACGCGCTACTACGCGCCTGAACACGGCTTTTCCACTGAGCTTTACACGCGCCTGCTCGAAGATGCGCTCAAGCTCTGCCGCGCGCTTGGTTACGACATGAACACTTGCGAGTTCGCCATCAAGGATGGTGTGCCTTACGCGATTGACTTCATGAATTGCGCGCCTGACATGGACATTTACTCGCTTGGCGAGGTCAATTTTCGCTGGTGCGTCCAGAACATGGCGGATATGTGCATTGCGCTTGCCAAAGGTGAAGCGATGACGGCTGATCGCTACACTTGGCGAACTCATGCAAAGGTCACGCGGAATGCCTAGCCATGTTGCGCGATGCAATTGCTCTTTACAACGATCTGCTGGACGATCAGACGGCAGTTGAGGCACACGCGGCGCTCAGCGAGCAGATGCGCGCGCGGCGGCTGTTCTTCGGCGAGCGCGCCGTGTGCAATGTATTGCGTCCGCATTTCTACAAACCTGAGCAATGGGACTTTTTGAAGCGCGAGACCGAAATCTTGTTGCGCGCTTTTGCCAAAGCGCACCACGCCTGCCTGAACGACGCTGAATTGCGCGCTCAGCTGGCGCTAGAGCCATACGAAGAGATGCTCTTCAGCCTTGAGATCGGCTATGAGGCGCCGTGGAATACCTCGCGCCTTGACTCTTTCTACGATCCTGACGCAGGACGCCTGAAATTCGTCGAGTACAACGCAGAGACGCCTGCCGGCATGGGCTATGTGGACGAGACTGCCGAGTCGTTTCTCACGCTTGAGGTGATGCGTCGTTTCCAGCGGCACTACACTGTGCGCAGCTTCACGCTTGTGCGCAGCCTGCTGGCGACCTTGCTGGACGCCTATCGTCAATGGTCGGGCAAGGCACAGCCTGAGCGTCCGCAGATCGCCATCGCTGATTGGCAAGACGTGCAGACGCTGAATGAGCATCACATCATCCGCAATTACATGGAACGCGCAGGCTATCGCGCCATCCTGTGCGATCCGCGCGCGATGGAATTTCGGGACGGCGCGCTGTACGTCGGCGATTTCCGCGTAGACTTGATCTACAAGCGCGTGCTTGCCAGCGAGCTGATCCAGCGCATGGGCATGGAAAATCCCATTGAGCAGGCGCTGCGCGCGCGCGCCGTCTGCATGTGCAACGCCTTCAGCGCCAAACTGATGGCGAAGAAAGCCAGCTTCGCCTTGCTCAGCGACGAACAGAACGCATATCTCTTCACGGCGGAAGAACGCGCCGCTATCGAAGCGCACATCCCTTGGACGCGCCGCGTCAGCGAGCGCTATACAGGCTTTCATGGGCAGACAGTTGACCTTGTGCCTTTCATCGCGGAGAACAAGACGCGCTTTGTGCTGAAGCCGAACGACGAATACGGCGGCAAAGGCGTCACCATTGGCTGGGAAGCCAGCGACGATGAATGGTCAGCCGCGTTGCGGCAGGCGCTGCAGCAGCCGTACGTCGTGCAAGAGCGCGTCGAAGCAGCCTTTGAGGATTATCCGATGGTGATAGACGGCAAGCTGCATATCGTGCGCCGCTTGGTGGATGCCGATCCGTATATCTATCACGGCAAGACGGTCAGTGGCGGCTTGACGCGCCTCTCGGCAGCTGCGCTGCTCAATGTGACCGCCGGCGCAGGCTCGATCACGCCGACCTTCATCGTCGAAAAGCGCGCCTAGACGCTTTCGTTTTCAGGCGCAGTGCGCTATACTCACGCGCACCTTCCCGAACGCGCCAAAGTGAGGACTTTTACTGTGACTCTGCCTGAGACTCAAACTTTGTCAGCTCATCCGCACGATCCGACGCCGCGCGGCTACTTTGGCAAATATGGCGGACGCTTTGTGCCAGAGACGCTCATACCTGCCCTTGATGAGCTGACCGCCGCCTACTACGCCTTGCGCGATGACGCCGCTTTCCGCGCTGAGCTGGCGCACTTGGCGCGCACCTATGTCGGTCGTCCCACGCCGCTCAGCCATGCGCGGCGCTTGAGCGAACACTTGGGCGGCGCGCAAATTTACCTCAAGCGCGAGGACTTGGCGCACAGCGGCGCGCATAAGATCAACAACGCGCTCGGTCAGGCGCTGCTCGCTAAGCGCATGGGCAAGCGGCGCATCATCGCCGAGACCGGCGCAGGGCAGCACGGCGTCGCCACGGCGACCGTGTGCGCGCTCTTAGGCTTGGAAAGCATCATTTACATGGGCAGCGTGGATATGGCGCGCCAGCAACCGAACGTCTTCCGTATGCGCTTGCTGGGCGCGGAAGTGCGCGCCGTCAATTCGGGCAGCCGCACGTTGAAAGATGCGATCAACGAGGCGATCCGCGACTGGGTGACCAATGTCCGCGATACGTATTACCTGCTTGGCTCGGCGCTCGGACCACATCCTTATCCGCTCATGGTGCGCGACTTCCAATCTGTGATCGGCTTTGAGGCGCGCCAACAGATGCTTGAGCAGGTCGGCAAGCTGCCCGATGCGATCGTGGCGTGCGTTGGCGGCGGCAGCAACGCCATCGGCATTTTCCACGCCTTCCGCGACGATCCTGACGTGCGCTTGATCGGCGTTGAGGCAGGCGGCATTGGCATTGCCAGCGGCAAGCACGCGGCGCGCTTCGCCGATCCGAAGTTGGGCAGGCTCGGCGTGCTGCAAGGCACGCGCTCTTACGTGCTGCAAACTGAAGACGGTCAAATTGCCGAGACGCACAGCATCAGCGCAGGCTTGGACTACGCGAGCGTCGGACCTGAACATAGCTACCTGCGCGAGATCGGTCGCGCTGAGTACACGCTCGCCACAGATGAGCAGGCGCTGCACGGCTTACAGATGCTCTGCCAATTCGAAGGCATCATCCCAGCTCTTGAGTCGGCGCACGCTGTCTACGAGGCGATCCGTCTAGCGCCGACCATGCCCAAGACGGCGACTATTTTGGTCAACCTGAGCGGACGCGGCGATAAAGACTTGGACACTGTGATCAAGGCGTTGGGAAAATGAACGCGCAACAGCCTGATCAAGACTATCAAGCGCTGATCGCGGCTGAGAGCGCAGTTTGGAGCGCTGCCGCTTGTGCGCTCGCCGCCAAATGGCGTCCTGATTGGACGGATATGCAGCGCACACGCCATTACGCTGTGGTAGATGGACGGCATATCAGGCAGCTTCTGGCGCTGGTTCAACCTGAGCAGCGCGTGCTGGAGATCGGCTGCGCTTCCGGTTGGCTCTCGCTGGAGATAGCGCGGCGCGGCGCGCACGTGGAAGGCATAGACGTGGCTGCTGAGGCAATTCGCCTTGCGCAAACCTACGCCGAGTCGCATCCGCCGCGCGGCAGCATCCGTTATCGCGTCGCGGATATCAACTACGAGCCGTTGCCATCAGCGCACTACGACTTGGTGGTGGCAATCGGCGTGTTGCATCACTTGGCGGAAGTGCGCGCTGTGTTAGAGCGCGTTCAGGCGGCGCTCAAGCCGCGCGGTTTGCTCTTCGTGATCGATCCGCTCGACACGCCGACTGCCAACGCGCTGATCGCCGGCGCCCTGACCTTCCTCTTGCCGACGCAAGTGCGCTATCGCGACAAAGTGCGGCATCTGTTGCGCTTGCGGACGCAAGCTGTAGAGCGCATGAAGGCGAGCATTGAAGCGCGCGGCTTGAGTCCGTTTGAAGGCTATGGCAGGCATCAAGCGCCGCTCGAAGTGATCCGTGCGCTGTTTCAGATTGAGCAGCTGCATACACACAATGCTTTCACAGGCTACGTGATCGCCAATTTGTCAATGCCCGAATGGCTGGCGACGCTGATCGGACGCCTGTTGCTGCCGTTCGATCAGCTGGCGGTCCGTACGCGGCTTCTGCAAGGTTTGAGCTATAGATTGATCGCGCGCCGCGCCTAATTCTGCGTTATAATGTGTGCAATCCGATCATCATTGAGGAGTTCTAATTCGCAATGGGCAACTTAACACTTGAGCGCTTCTTTCAAAATCTCAATCCAATCTCGAACGATCCGTTCAATCTGATCTGGGGCATCTCGCTCTATTCGGTCTTCTTCCTGTGCTTGATCATGCTCTTTCGGCAGCGCAAGCCGCAAATGCCTGTGCAATTGTTCCTCGTCGGCGCCATGCTGCTGGCGATCATTGACAAAGTGGCGACAGGCAATGTGCCGGGCGCGCTCTTCCGCAATAACGAGCTGATCACGCTCTTTTTGCGCGTCGGCGTCTTCTCGTTGCCGCTGTTGGCAGTGGCAGTCACCAAGACCGAGAAATCGCGCATCTGGGGCATTTTGGCGGTCGGCATTGGCATGGTGTACGTGCTGCTGCGCGGCGTGCTGGAGATGGGCTGGTTCGGCTCAGTGGAAACGCCAGGACGGCGCTGAGCGCTCACAGTCCGTCGGCTTTGGCGGCGCGCCAGAGTTCGTCTATCTCTGACGGCGAGAGACTCTGGAGCGCCCTGCCTTGCTGAGCAGCGCGCTGCTCTATGTACTGAAAGCGGCGCACAAATTTGGCGTTGCTCTCGCGCAGCGCAGCCTCAGGATCGAGATCGTACCAGCGCGCAAGGTTGACCAAGCTGGAGAGCACGTCGCCGAATTCTTCGCGGCGCTGCTCAGCGCCATCCGCACTGACCAGCTCTTCGAGTTCCTCGCGCACTTTGGCGATCACGTCCTCTAGGCAATCCCATTCGAAGCCCGTGCGCGCAGCGCGCGCGTGCAGCGCGGTCGCGGCGGCTAGAGCAGGCAACGTCTTTGGCACGCCGTCTAGCGCGGAAGGCTGCGCCGCTGAGCCTTCCGTAGCGCGCTCTTGGCGCTTGATCTGATCCCAATTGGCGTGAACCTGCGCAGGATCGTCAACCTGCACATCGCCCCAGACGTGCGGATGACGCCTGATCAGCTTTTGACAAGTGTAGGCGATCACGTCCGCCATGCTGAACTCGCCCGCCTCGACTGCGATCTGCGCGTGGAAGACAATCTGCAAGAGCAGGTCGCCCAGCTCGCGCTTGAGCAGCTCCAAATCGCCGCTATCGAGCGCCTCAAGCACTTCATAGGTCTCTTCTAGCAAGTAAGAACGCAACGACTCATGCGTCTGTCTGCGATCCCATGGACAGCCTTCAGGCGAGCGCAAGTGCGCCATGATCTCCTGAAAATACTCAAAGCTGCCGCGCCTTTGAAGCGGCGGCACGTACAGCGACGTCAGATGATCCACAGGCTGCCGATCTAGCGCGTAGAGCGGCACGCGCTCAAGGCGCTGCTCAGGCGTGCCTGCGCTGTACACCAACGTCACTTCATGCGTCTCAGGATATTGATTGGCGAGCGTCAGTTTGACGTCGCTGGCGATTGCGCTGCTGTAGACTTGTGCCAAGAGCGCAGGCACATCAGGATTGAGCGGCGGATGATGCATATGCGCGATCGTCTCCGCGTCGTGCAGCTGCAGACCGTCTAGCGCGTCTATGCCAAGTGCGCCGATCAGCGGCTCGATGAAGCTCAGACCGTCCACCACTTGCACAGGCACGCCTTGTGCGCGCGCTAGTTGCAAGATCAGCGTCACGGTCTGCTCGCCGACGAGCGGATGTCCCGGCACGGCGTAGACGACGCCTTGCGGACGCTGCCCGAGTCGCACGATCTCTTCGGCAATGCGTTGATAGAGCGAAGCGAAATCATCAGCGGCGTCATACCATGCATCGAAGCTGTGCAGCTGTTGGATCGGCAGCTCGGTCACGTTTGGATGACGCTCCGTACGCAGATAGACTTCTTCCGCCTCGCTCAGGATTCGCCAAGCGCGGCGCGTCAATAGCTCAGGATCGCCGGGACCGAGTCCGAGAATGGTGATGGTCATCAGCACCTCATCTAGAGTCTAGCGGCAAAGGCGCGCAGCTGCGCGCTTGCGTTGCGCACGATTGGCGCGCCGTGTCCGAAGCAGAGCGTCTCGACCACAAGCGCAGCCAACTTTTTGACGCTGCGTTTGGCTTCCGCCATATCCGATGTGAACGGCGCAAGCGGCAAGCCGAGCCTGCCGAAGTGCGTCATGGCGTCGCCGCAGAAGAGCAACTTGCGCGACGGCGAATAAAAGGCGACCTGCCCTGCTGTGTGACCGGGCGCCTCGATCACTTGCAGATCGGGCAGGACTTCGGGCAGAGTATCGCCTTCGGCGATGGTGCGATCAACTTGCGCAGGCGGCATGCCTTTGATGCCGAGCAGTCGCGAGAAAACGCGCATGAGCGCCGTCTCTTTATAGCTGACAGATTGCACACCGCGAATGATCGGCGCTTCCAGCGCGTGCGCGTAGACCTGCGCGCCGCTCGCCCTGACGAGCGCGGCTAAGGCGCCGCTGTGATCAGGATGCGCGTGCGTGATCAAAATGCGGCGGATATCTTTCAAAGCGTAGTTGGCGCGCGCCAGCTCGCGAGCGATAGCGCGCTCAGCGCCTTCTACGCTGGCGTCAATCAATGTCAAGCCGTCATCGCCTGTGATGACGTAAACGCGCCCGACGCCTAGTCCCTGAACGCCATATACGCCTTCGAGAATTTTGTGCATGAACGCCGCCTAAAACGTCAACGACGTGAGTATAGCGCGACGCGGCGTAAAAAACAGCCCTCAAAACCTGAGGGCTGTGCGCTTGGCTCGTCTATGCATTGCGCGCGCGTTGCGTGACCAAGTCTGCGAGCGCGTCCAGCAGCTCGCGGCTATTGGCAGGCGTCATCTGGACTTGCTCGCCTTCAATGCGCACTAGCCAGAAGCCGTCCGCTGTGTTGAGTACGATCAGCATATCAGCTTGCACGCTGCCGTCCGCTTGCGGATAGAGCATTGAGACAGCCATGCGGCGCGCAGGCTGCGTGACGGCTGCCACAATTTCAGGCGGCGCGGCGAGATCGGTCAATTCTTGTGCCAGCAGCGCCTGCTGACCTGCTCTATTCAGCTCTACGATGCGTTCCCAAAGGCTGAGCGGCATCGTCGCGCCGTCGCTGACCGCTCTAGCCGTGCTATTCGGATCGATCCGCATCAGTTGCGCCAGCATGACCGTCATGGCTAAGCTATCTGGCACGGTTTGGAAGCGCTGCACGCGCGGCAGGATCGTCGTGTGGTAAACAGTGACGCCTGGCGCGATGTAAAACCAGTGCTGTTCTGTCCGATTCTGCTCATCTGCAACCGTGAGCGAGAGCGCCGCGCCGAACAGCGCGCCTGCGCCAACGATTGCTGAGATGCCGTCTTCAATCGCGACCGTGTTCTCAGGCGTGAGGCGCGCAAAGCCGCGCGCCAACAGAACGCTCAGAATAGCCGTCTCAACGGCTGCATCGAGCGTCTCCTCAGGCGTGAAGCCGGGCAGGCGCGGCGCGCCAAGCTGACGCAGGATGATCGCGGTCTCGTAATCGCTCAGGTCAAGCAGGATAGCAGGTGTGCGCTCAGTTGCGCCATCAGTCGGATTGGTCATTGAATAGGTCTCCGTTTTTTGCCCTGAAGTTTACCATGTGAATCTGAAGAAATTCTGTACAGCAGTCTGAGCGCTGCTCAACGCGCTACCGATAGCATCGCCAGCGCGCGCAGCCAGACCTGCGCCTGTGTGCCACGCCAATTGAGCGCCTTCTGCAATTGTGCCGCCAACGCCGCCAATCGCAAAGCGTCCAAGTTCAGTTGCCACGCCGCCGACCGCGCCAAGCACATCGCCTGTTTGAAAGCCGTTACGGATAGCGCCTACCATACCGTCAATGCGATTATCAATGCTGAGGTTATCAAGCGCAACCGAGAAGCGATCAGCCGTTTGACGGATAGACTCAGCGCGCGCCAAGTCGCCGTAAGCAAGCCAATCGGCGTTATTTGAGGCAAGCTGCGCAGCACCCTGCCCTACAATTTGAATGCCTGCGTCTGCCAGCAAAACAATGCCGCCGACTCCAGTCATGCCAATCGCACCTTGTATGCCGCCGCTGACAAGCTGATCGAACACAACGTTGCCATCAACAGGCGTGCCATTGAGGTAGGCAAAAGCGATATCTACAACGCCGCCCAGAACGCCGCCGCCCACGCCGCCTAAAATTTTGCCGCCCGTGCCGCTCAATATCTTTTGCAAAGCCTCGCCGCTGCGCTTGGCAAGGTACGGCACGCCCAGTTTATCAAAAGATAAGCCTGCAGCTGTACCGATGAGCTTGTTGATCGCTTTGACAAAACCATCGCGAGCGTCCCTGCCGCCTTGGATCATGTTCCGCAAGAAGTTCAGAACGCTGCCTGCAGCAACTGCTGCCGCGCCGCCTGCGCTGACCGCGCTGCTTGCGCCATCGCCGCCGTAGAAGAGCGCAGCGGCTTCGCGCTCGTGGCGCTCCAGCGCTTGGGCGATGCGCGTCGTGGCGCTGCTGGCATCATTGAGCGCGTTGCGCAGGCGCAGCATCGCAGGCGAAACTTCTCGTTCCATCTCGGCATAAAATTGGCTGGCGCCTTTGCCGATCCACGCACCGCGCCTCAGCTCGTCCACACAACGATCAACAGTCTGAATCAAACGATTAGTATCTTGCGCTCTAGCGGCAAAGTGCCTTGCAATTTCATTAAGACTATCATAATCAGCTTGAATTTTAGGCGCGCTCACAGCTGCATTCCTTTCTTATGAGTACAATTGCTCACAGTGTACAAGCGTTCCTGAGAAAAGCCAAAACGCAAAAATGCAAAAATTGCTCGGCTTTTTCCCTTTTTACGAGTTTTTTATAACTTAGATAGATTTTCTATATAAACAATTGGCGCATTGTGCAGCGCGCCCGTTGATGATAGGATTAAAGCGGCTGCGGCGAGCGAGTAGTTTTAGTTTTCAAACGCAACACATGACCGTCAAAGATGACTCGATTACAATTAAAGGTATCCGCGAAGGGCTGCTGCTGACTCTGAAAGCGGGCAGCGACGAGTGGAGCGAGCTAGTGGCGCGCCTTGCCGCACGCATTGACGAGAACCGCACCTTCTTCAGCGGCGCGCAGGCGCGGATCGCGCTGAACGTTGGCGAGCGACCTGTGCTGCCGCATGAGCTGGATAGCCTGCGCTTGATGCTCAGTAAGCGCGGCATCACGCTCTGGGCGGTCATCAGCAGCAGTGCTACGACGCAAAGCACGGCGCGCAATATGGGCTTAGAGACGTCGCTGGTGGCGGATGGCGGTCAATTGGAGCTGCCAGAGGTCAGCTCTGAAGAGCATGGCACAGCGGCGATTTTGGTCAACCGAACTTTGCGCAACGGACGCACAGTGCGCCATGACGGTAGCGTGATCGTGGTCGGTGACGTCAATCCGGGCGCGGAGATCGTGGCAGGCGGCAACGTGATCGTGTGGGGCAAATTGCGCGGCACAGTTCATGCAGGCGCGAACGGCGATGAGAGCGCCTTTGTGTGCGCGCTCGACCTTGCGCCGACGCAATTGCGCATCGCAGGCTACATCACGATCTCGCCGCCTGACCGACGGCGCAAGCCGAAGCCCGAGATCGCTTTCGTGCGGCAGGGACGGATCGTGGCAGAGGCGTGGGACGGCTGAGCTTGAGAGAAGAGAAGATGTCACAAGTGAGAAGCAGACAATCTGCCAGCCGCGTCATCACCATCACATCGGGCAAAGGTGGCGTGGGCAAAACAACAGTGACCGCCAATCTTTCGGCGGCGCTGGCGCGCTTGGGCAAGCGCGTGGTGTGCATTGACGCTGATATCGGCTTGCGCAATCTCGATTTGATCCTAGGCGTGGAGAATCGCATCGTCTACGACATCGTGGATGTGGTGGAAGGACGTTGCCAATTGGCGCAAGCGCTCATCCGTCACAAAGCGTATCCTGAGCTGTACGTGCTGCCTGCCGCGCAGAATCGCGATAAGACGGCGGTCAGTCCTGCGCAGATGGTGCGCATCACCGATGAGCTGCGTCCGCAATTTGAGTTCATCCTAATTGATAGTCCTGCAGGCATTGAGCGCGGCTTCAAGAATGCGGTAGCGCCTGCCGATGAAGTGCTGATCGTGACCAATCCTGAGGTCTCGGCAGTGCGCGACGCAGATCGGATCATCGGCATGATTGAGCTGCTGGAAAAGCGTCCGCCATCGCGCTTGATCATCAATCGCGTGAAGGCAGAGATGGTCAAGCGCGGCGAGATGCTCTCAGCGGACGACGTGACCGATATCCTCTCTATCCAGCTGATCGGCGTGGTGCCAGAAGATGAAACAGTCTTGATCGCAGGCAATCGCGGAATGCCTGAGCCGAATTCGCGCTCAGGGCAGGCATTCGCTGAGATTGCGCGGCGTTTGCTCGGCGAGGATGTGCCACATACTCACACCAATGCTTCACAAGGCTTCTTCAGGCGGTTGACGCGGCTTTTCACAGGCGCTGGAGCGCGGCAAGGGAGCGTATTTGATGAGTAGCTTTTGGGAGCGTTTGTTGGGACGCCGCAACCAGACAGGCAGCGGCAGCGTGGCGAAGCAACGCCTACAATTGGTCTTAGTGACAGATCGCAGCGAGCTGCCGCCTGAGACAATCCAGCGCATGAAGGATGAAATCATCGCCGTGATCTCAAAATACGTGCCGATCGCGCACGATAAGGTTGAGATCAACCTTGAGCAGCGCCAGCGCGATAACTGGCTCGTCGCCGATATTCCGCTGCTGCGCAGCGCGCCGCGCAACGCGCCTGTGGAAAGCGCGCCTGAGAGTCCGACGGCTGACGACGCATGAGTGCGCTGACCGACTCACAGCGCTTCAGGCAAGTGCAGCGCGTCTTTCGGAATACGCTGGCGGCTAACATCCTTGTCTCAATTTCCAAACTGCTGGTCGGCGTGCTAACAGGCTCGCTCGCCATGATCGCCGATGGCTTCCACTCGGCGATGGACGCTTCCTCGAATTTGATCGGAATGTTGGCTGCTTCTGTGGCTGCGCAGCCGCCTGACGCTGAGCATCCGTACGGTCATCGCCGCTTCGAGACGCTCGCTACGCTCGCTATCGGCGGCTTGCTGCTGGTGGCAGCGTGGGAAATTTTGACGACTGCTATCGAGCGGCTGCTGCACGGCGGCGCAGTGGAAGTCTCGCCGATCAGCTTTGCGGTCATGCTTGGCACATTGACGGTCAACATTGGCGTGGTGTTGTACGAAACGACGCAAGCGCGCCGCTTGCGCTCAGATGTGCTGCGCGCCGATGTGGCGCATACGCGCGTGGATATCTTCGTCTCGCTCTCGGTCATCGCCAGCTTGATCTTCACCGGACTCGGCATCGCATGGGCAGATACCGTCGTGGCGCTCTTGATCGTCGTCTTGATCGGACGGGCAGCTTTCAGCATCCTGCGGCAGACCTCACAAGTGTTGGCGGATCGCGCCGCGCTCGATCCTGAGGCAGTGCAACGCGTGGTGGCGAGCGTGCCGGGCGTGGAATCGGTCAGCCGCGTGCGCAGCCGCGGACCGTCCGACGCCGTCCACGCCGATGTCGAAGTGCGCGTGCAGCCTGCCACAACAGCAGAGCGCGCGTCCGCCATTGCAGGCGAGATCGAAGCGCGCCTGAAGGAATCGCTGAGCGGCGTGACGGAAGTGCAAGTGCAAGTGCAGCCGTATTACGCGGCGCCGCCTGACCGTGCGACGGTCGTGCGCGCTGTGGCGGACGCGCTCGGCTTGGCAATGCACGAGATGACCGAGATCGTGACAGGCAGAGGCATCGCGCTGGAGATGCACGTGGAAGTCTCGCCATTGCTGACCTTGGCGGCGGCGCACGAGCAGGTGAGCGTCTTTGAGGCGCGCGTGCGCGCTGCGCTGCCCGAAATTTGCGATGTGATCACGCATATCGAGCCTGCCAGCCGTCAAGCGGATGTGGTGCTGCACAGCGGACACGCAGCGCTGCTGCGCGAGCAAGCGCTGCAAGTGGCGCGCAGCGCTCAGCCTGAGGCGCATTGGAGCGACGCAAGCGTGCGCGCTGTGGCGGGCGGCTACGCCATCACGTTGCGCTGCACGCTCTCAGGCGAGATGAGCGTCCAAGAGGCGCACGCCATTGCTGAGCAGGTTGAAGTGTGCATTCGCAACGAAATTCCGCTTGTGCAGCGCGTGACCATCCATACAGAGCCTGCTTAAGGCGCGAGGATCACGCGCACTTCGCACGGCGGCGGAAAATTGCCCGTCTTGTCCACCACAGTCAGGCGCAACCAGTAGAG
>DAOTWB010000048.1:0-6468 GCA_034436235.1 Anaerolineae bacterium | reverse complement strand
ATTCACGTCATCGGCAGCGATGGCGCGCTTTACACAGGCTACGATGGCGTGCGCTACATGGCGCGCTTTGCGCCGCTTTTGGCGTGGTTAGCGCCGCTGCTATATCTGCCGCCAATCGCATGGTTGGGCAGGCGCGTCTACGCATGGATCGCGCGGCGGCGCTATGCGATCAATCGGCTGTTCGGACGCGCCGTCTGCGACGAAGCCTGCCGTCCGCCTAGCCGCCTGTGATCGCGGCGCGCACGTCGCGCAGCACGCCATCTGAGTCGGCGACGGCGAGCGCATCGAACAAGCGCGCTGCCAGCTCGACCAGACCTGCGCTATTATTCGCCTGGTAGGCGAGCCGATAAGCCGTGATAGCCGCTTCTAAATTGAAGGCGCGCGGACCGACGCCGAGCAGCGCTAAGCCGCTGAACGCCAGACCTTGTGCAGCCAGCGCATCCTGATTGTTCGGATTGTGTTCAAGCGCTTGTCGCGCCTGCGCAATGGTCTCTGTGAAAGCCTCTTGCGCTGCAGCATCATCGCCTTGCCGCAAGGCGATCACGCCGAGCGCGCTCAGCGCGTTGTGATTGTTCTGAGGCGTATCGTACAGCAGCGCGTTCTCGGCTGCGGCGCGCGCTTGCTCCAAATCGCCCTGAAATAGATAGGCGCGCGCTAACGAGACATTCTTGTAATTCTTGCCGCGCGCTGAGCCGATCTCTTCATCCAGCTGCAAACCGAGTTGCAAGTTTTGAATCGCCTCAGCGTAGTGCTGACCGATGATCAAGGCATCGGCAAGGCTGCCCAGACGTCGCGCTTCTTCCACGCGGCTGCCCATCTGCCGCGCGATCTCAAGCGCTTGATCGTGCGCGGCGATGGCGCGCGTCGCCTGCCCGAGCGATGCATAGACATTGCCTAAGTTGCTCAGGCAAAAGCCTTCCATGCTCAGGTCGTTCAGCTCGCGCGCGATCTGGCGACCTTGATCGTAGCATTCGAGCGCCTTGTCCATCTGCCCAAGATAAGCATAGCACGTGCCGAGCGAAGCGATGTTGAGCGCTTCGGCGTGCCTATCGCGCTGATCGCGCGCGATCACGAGCGCCTGCTCGTAGTATGGCACGGCGCGCGGTGTCTGACCTAGATTGACGTAACGGTTGCCTAAGTTGGTCAGCCAGACGCCTTCATTAACTCGGTCGCGGCTGCGCCGCGCGATGAGCAGCGCACGCTCTTGGCACTCAATCGCCTTCTCCATCTCGCCTAGATAGGCATATGCGCTGCCCAGCTCGCCTAAGTTGCCTTGCGCCAGCTTTGGATTATCCAGCTTGTCCACAAGGCGCTCGCGCAGCTCCACTACAATGCGATGATGGCCCCAGCGCAGCAGATAGTTGAACGAGATTTCGTTGAGCAGCTCAGCCGCCGTCTCGTAATCTTCGCCTTGCACGCGCAGCTCGAATTCAGCCAGCTGCGGCGCGATATCTTCGAGACTCTGCCATTCTCGGCGCGGCTTACGGCGCACCTTGAAATAATCGGCGGCGCGATCTAGCAAAGTGTAGCGCGTGTAAAGCGGCGCGCCATGCTCGTAGCGATCTGACGGCTCGCCTGTCTCAAGCGCAGCCAGAACAGCCTGCCGCGCCTGCTCGTTCAGCACATAGTGACCGCGCTCGCGCCGCACCAAGCTCGGATGATCGTTCGCCAACTGCTCAAGGCGACCTTCCGCGCGAATTGAGTCGAGATTCGGTAGGAACGGTCGTAGCACATGGCTGATCGCGCGTCCCGTGACGGGCAAATTGAAAATGGCGAGCGCCTGCAGAATTTTCTGCGCTTCTGCATCCAGCCGCCTGAAAAGTTGTTCAAAGTCCATAGCGCATCCTATCTGCGCTGAGTTGATTGCTTGCCATAAAGTATGCGCATATCCGCAATTTCGGTCAAGGGCGTGCTTGCTCACACAGTCACTTTTGTGGTACACTTGTGCTATGCAAACGCTCAAGCAGACGCTCGCTGAATATGAGCTGGAACTTTTGCGGATCATCGCGGATCGCTGGGATGTGGACTTGCCGCGCGACCAGCGGCGCGCTGCCGCCGCGCTCAGCCAGGCCATGCTCGACCGCGAGCGAGCAGTCGCTGTTTGGTCGCGCTTGAGCGATGAACAACGCGGCGCGTTGCAGGCGCTGCTTGCCGCGCCCGATCGCAAAATGCCCACTGCCATGTTCAAGCGCCTTGCCGGCGAAGTGCGCCCGATGGGCGCCGACCGTCTGGTGCGTGAGAAGCCATATCTGTCGCCTGTCAGCGCCGCTGAGGCGCTCTATTATCTCGGCTTGATCGCCTATGGCGGCGGACAAGCCTTCGTCTACGTGCCGAGCGATCTAGCGCCGCTCTTGCCGACTGAGCGAACAGGTTACGATTTGAAGACGCCAGAGCGCAGTGAGCCATTGCCGAGCCTGCCTGAGCCACAAGACATTCGTCCTGCCGATACGTCGTTAGTGGACGACCTGACCACCTTTTTGGTCGGCTGCTACATTGAAGACGTGCCGCTGGTCAACGAGTCGCTCTCCGATGATGCGCGCATGGCACTGGAGCCGTATTTCATCGGCAAGGTGGATGCGGCGCGCGTCGCTCTGATTGTGAATCTCGCCTTTGAGATGGGCATCGCGGCGTTAGAAGACGAGAAGATCAAGCCTGTGCCTGCCAAAGCGCGCACATGGCTGGATTCGCCGCGCCCTGCGCAAGTGCGCGCCTTAGCTGAGAGCTGGCAAGGCAGCCGTCGCTTCAATGAGCTGCTATTCGTGCCGACTCTCAAAGTGGAACGCACAGGCACTTGGCAGAACGATCCGCTCTTGGCGCGCCAAGCTATCTGCACCTATCTTGAGAGCGTGCCGCCGAGCGGCTGGTGGTCAGCAGATGACTTGATCGAGACCATCCATGAAGAAGAGCCTGACTTCATGCGTCCTGACGGCGATTATGAGAGCTGGTACATCCGCGACGCCAAGACCAACAAGTATCTGCGCGGCTTTGAGCATTGGCACGCCGTTGATGGCGCGCTCCTGCGCTTCATCTTGACTGCGCCGATGCACATGCTCGGCTTGTTGGATATCGCGGAAGGTGGCAAGTTCTGTCGCTTGACGCCATACGGACGCGCGTTGATCGGCAGTGGCGAGTGGCCTCAGAGTCGGTCGTCGAACACAGTGCGCGAAGGCGTGCCGATCACAGTGGACGCTGACGGCACATGCCGCGCCATGCGCGCCACCAATCGCTACGAGCGCTTCCAACTGGCGCGCTTCACCAACTGGATCGGCGGCGTCTCGTCAACGGAAGGCTACCGTTACTTGATCACGCCTGAGAGCGTGGCACGCGCCAAAAAGCAAGGCGTGCGCATTGATCAAATCATCACGTTTTTGCAGCGCGTCAGCGCCAATAGCGTGCCAGAGTCGGTCATCAGTCAATTGCAGGCATGGGCAGCCGCTGAAGCGCAAACTGCCTCGCTAGAGCAGCTCTGGGTGCTGCGTCTGCCGAGCGAAGCGCTGCTGGATAGCCTATTCGCGCTGCCCAAAGTGCGCCGTTACTTGGGAGCGCGTCTGGGCGCGCAAGCGGTGGCAGTGCGCGCCGATCAGCGCGAGGCGTTGCTCAAGGCACTGCGCGAGAACAACTTACAGGTGGAAGTGAGTCCGTCTGAATGACTCATCCGTTGGCTGAGCGCGCTTGGCAGCTGCCTGAGCCTGAGCCATACATCGCGCCTGAAGTGCTGGACGCTTGCGACTCAGACTCACTGCTCGCCGCTATTCTGCTCAGGCGCGGTCTGCAGCAGCCGAGCGACATCCGCGCGTTCCTCAAACCCGATTTCTACACGCCTGCCGCGCCTGAAGCCCTGCCTGATCTCGCCGTTGCCTCTGCACTTTTGGCGCAGACCATTCAGCGCGGCGGCAAAATTTTGATCTGGGGCGATTTTGACGTAGATGGTCAGACGGCGACTGCGCTTTTGGTGGACGCCTTACGGCGGCTGGAAGCGCAAGTCGCCTATTACATACCGCAGCGCGCCGTTGAGTCACACGGCATCAAAGTTGAGCGTCTGCAGGCGCTGGTGAGGCAACATCAGCCTGACCTGCTGCTCACTTGCGATACAGGCATCGGCGAGCATCAGGCGATAGACGCGGCGCAAGCACTCGGTCTGCCTGTGATCATCACCGATCATCACGAGCTGACCGATCAGCTACCGAAGGCGCAAGCCGTCGTCAATCCGAAGCGCTTGCCACACGGACATCCGTTGCGCACCTTGCCCGGTGTCGGCGTCGCCTTCAAGCTGATGCAACACTTGTTCGCTACCTTTGCGCAGACGCGGCAACTCAGTAGCCTGCTCGATCTGGTGGCGCTCGGCATTGTGTGCGATGTAGCAGAACAGGTCGGCGAGACGCGCTACCTGTTGCAGCTCGGCATGGATCGGCTACGGCTCGCAGAGCGAGTCGGCATCGAGGCGCTCTTGGGAACGGCGAACGTGCCGCCTGAAGCGCTGACCGCTGAGCGCATCGGCTTCACGCTCGGACCGCGCTTGAACGCTGTCGGTCGGCTTGGCGATGCAATGTTGGCTGTGGAGTTGCTGACCACGAAAGATCGTCCGCGCGCTGTGCAGATCGCGCAAGTGCTGGAGCAGCTGAACAAAGAGCGCCGCGCGCTCTCGAGTCAGATCGAAGACGCGGCGAGCGCCATGCTCGAAGCGGATCGCGCGCTGCTGGAAGAAGCAGCCATCGTCCTGTATCGTCCTGAATGGCAAGTCGGCGTGCTTGGCGCGGTCGCCGGCGCGCTCGCTGAGCGCTATGCGCGTCCAGCAGCCCTGCTCGGCGGCGCGGATGAGATCGTCAGTGGCTCAGCGCGCTCGTTCGGCGGCTTGGATATTCACGCCGCACTCGCGCAAGCCTCTGACCTGCTGTACAGCTTCGGCGGACATCGCAGCGCGGCAGGACTCTCGCTCGCCGTTCAGAACATCCCTGCCCTGCGCAAACGCCTGACCGACGCGCTGCGCGAGCAACGTCCTGAGACTGACTTGCCGCCGCTCGCCATTGACGCGCTTTGCAGTCTCGCTGAGCTTGACCTGAGCCTTGTGAAGCGCCTGCGAAAGCTCTCGCCGTTCGGCGAAGGCAATCCGCCTGTCGTGCTGGCGACGCCGAACTTGCACGTCAGCCATGCGGCGACCTTCGGACGCGAGAACAAGCACCTGCGCATTGTGGTCGAAGATGACGACGGCGTGGCATTGCCGATGATCATCTGGCGCGGCGCAGATTTGCCCGTGCCAGATGGTCGCTTTGACGCTGCCTACACGCTCGATCTTGACCTGCGCGGCGACTTAGAGGCTGTTTTGGTCGGCTTGCGCTTGGGCGCGCCGATTGTGGTTGAGCGCGAGAGCGCGCTCAGCATCCACGATTGGCGGCGCGAGCCCGAGCCATTCGCCTGCCTTGATGACATCTTGGCGAAGACGCCTGAGGCGCAAGTTTGGGCAGAAGCGTACAATCGGCGCGATTTTCCGCGCTTTCGGCGTCGCGCTGAGCTGAGCGCTTGCTCAACGCTGGTCATCTTCACTGCGCCGCCTGACCTTGAGACGCTGCATAAGGCGCTGAAGATCGCCGCGCCGCAAGTTGTGTACGTGATTGGCGCGCCGCCGCCCTTGACGCGCTTTGAGGACGTTTTGCAGCAGGTGACGCTCGCCGCGAAGAACGCGCTGACGCATTTGAACGGCGCGGTCAGCTTGGACGCGCTCTGCGGCGCCGCGGCAGCCAGCCCTGCTTTTGTGCGCAAGGCGCTCGCCTTCCTCGCCGCAGAAGGTTGGCTGCGCTACACTGAAGACTCGGCGCAGATGATCCACGTTGCGCCGTCGCAGCCGTCAGCAGCCGTCAGCCGCGCCACAGCGACCGCGCCGTTGGCGCAGCTGCAAGCTGCCTATCAAGAGATGGAAGCCTTTCGGCGTTACTTCAGCCTGATGCCGCTCAGAACGTTGCTCAGCAACGCTTAGTTCGCGATCAGCGCCTTGAGATCGGCGGCGATCACCTCAGGATCAGTGCCATAGCTGTAAATGCGCGCCAGCTCGCCTTTCGGATTGACCAAGAAGGACGACGCAGTATGGTTGATCAGGTACTCAGCTTGCGTGCCTTCAGGCTTGACGATCTCGTAGCGCACGCCGAAGGCTTGCGCCAGCGGACGCACAGCGTTTTCATCGCCTGTCAAGCCGAGAAAGGTCGGATCGAAGTTGGCGAGATGCCTGCGCATGACGGCAGGCGTATCGCGCGCGCCGTCCACGCTCACGAACATGAAAGCGATCTTATCTGCCTGATCGCCTAGCGCACGCTTGACCAGTGTGAAGTTGGCGAGCATGATCGGGCAGACATCAGGGCAATGCGTATAGCCGAAGCTCAGCACTGTCCAGCGGTTGCGGAAGTTTTGAAGCGTGAACGGCTGCTCGTCCTGATCGGTCAGCGTGAAGTCGGGCAACGCTACGGGCGGATCGAGCGG
>DAOTWB010000047.1:0-5313 GCA_034436235.1 Anaerolineae bacterium | reverse complement strand
TTGTTCAGAAAAGCTGTCGTCTCATCCAAGAGCAGCACCTGCGGCTTGTGCGCCAGCGCACGCGCGATCTCGATGATCTTGAGCTGACCGAGATCAAGGCTGCTCAGGCGCTGCCTGACCGAGATTTTGGCGTCAATCTGATCGAGGATATCTTGCGCAGCGCGCCGCATCTTTCGCCAAGCGGTCACGCCGAAGACGCCGGCGAAATCTTGCATGTGGTTGATGAAGATGTTCTCAGCGATATCCAGCGCAAAGTTGATGGAAATTTCTTGGAAGACGAGCGCCACGCCTTGCCGTTGCGCGTCGTTCAGGTCGCGCGGCGCATACGGACGCCCGTGTAAAAACATCGTGCCGCCGTACTTCGAGATCGCGCCTGCGCAAATCTTGAACAGCGTGGATTTACCTGCGCCGTTCTCGCCAACTAAGGCATGGACTTTGCCAACTTCCATGCGCAACTGCACGCCGCGCAGCGCCTGCGTGGCGCCAAACGACTTTGTGATAGCCTGTGCTTCAAGTAAAACATCCATTGAAGATGCGCCTGAAAAAGAACAAATTTTTCTGAAAGGCAGGTCAGAGGCAAGCCGAACGCCTGCCCCTGACCTGCGCGCAAGGCTTACTTGTCAGTGTCGGTGCTGTACTTCAGCTCAAAGGTCGCTTTTGCCTCAGGATTGAAGACCTTCGAGCGCTCTTTCCAATCGTACTGCGGCAAGCCTTCAGGGAAGTCCTTACGGAACTGCTCGACAGTCTCTTTGGTCAGTGGCAGCAGGCTCAGCTTGACATTCGCCTCATCGGCAGGCACGCCCTTGCCGTTCAGATAGTCGTACATCAGCACCAGCGCAAAGCCGCCTTGCAGCCAGTGTCCGCCGATGTCGAAGAGCAGCTCGCCCGCCTCGACGGCATCCACGTTCTCAGGATTCAAGTCCATCGCCACCACCAGCACGTCTTTGCCAGGCACCTTGCCCGCGTTGCGCAGCGCTGCCATCACGCCGGTCGCGGTGCCGCCGTTGGCTGCCCACACGCCCTTGATATCAGGATTGCCCTGATAGAGCGACTCAAAGGCAGTCTGCGATGTATCGCGCACAAAGTTGCCGTTCACGGCGCCTGCCAAGCGCACGCCAGGCGTCTCAGCCAGCGCCTTATCGAAACCCTTGCGGCGATCAATGGCGACCGTAGTGCCAGGCGTGCCATCCACCACACCGACCACCTTCTCGCCCTTCTCGTTCGGCTCCATCGCTTCGAAGAGCGCCTTCGCCATGGCGTAGCCCGCCTCTTCATCGCTCGGTCCGACGAACGCGATGTAATTCGGGAAGTCCGAGCTTTGCGGATCGGTGCCTGGGATGTACACGTCGGTCATGATGACCGGGATGTTTGCCGCCAGCGTATCGGTCAGCGTCTTCAAGCCCGACTCCCAGTACGGAACGTGAATTAAGCCGTCCACGCCACGCGCGATCAAGTCCTCCACGCCTTTGAAGAGCTGATCAGGCTTGTTATCGGCATTCACCAGCACAATCTCGATGCCGAAGACCTCAGCGCCCGCGCGGATGAAATCCACGTAGCGATTCCAGAACTGCGCGTCCAGCGTTGGCACGGTCACGCCAATCGTGAACTTCTTCTCCTGCGCTTGCGCGCTGCCGCCTGCGCCAACTGCGCTCACTAGGACGAGCGCTGCCAACACAAAGAACACGACGAACTTCTTGCCCATAGCTAAATGCTCCTGTCAGAAATAGACTTTTGAACTTGCGAACTTGGAGACGGAAAAGCCAACCCTTCAAGACATGACTGTTGCCGCATCACCTCCTTTTTGCTAGAAAAAGCTGCACGAACGCCACGCGCTTTCTGAGAAAGCCGTTCAAACTGCGCAAAAATCTTCAGTTTTCAGCGCAGCGCGCTAGAGCGTGAACGCTGCGCCGCGCGCTTGTATCTGCGCTGAGATTTCTTGTGCAGCCTGTTGCACGTAGCCGATCAGGCGCGTCAGATGCTCTGTATCGAGGTAATCGGCGATGTGACCTGTGATGCCCACTGCCGCCACCGCGTGACCGCTCGCATCGCGAATTGGCGCTGCCACACAGCCGATGCCGCGCGCGTACTCTTCGAAGTCCAGCGCGTAGCCTTGCTCGCGCACGCGATCCAGCTCCGCGCGGAACTCGTCCAAGTCGGTCAAGGTATTCTCAGTCTGCGCAGGCAGCTCGGCGTGCTGCAAAAAGTATTCGCGCTCTTCCGACGGCAAATTGGCAACAAGCACCTTGCCGCTGGCGCTCACATTGATCGGCAGAATCGTCCGCAAGGCGGCGATGATGCTGACAGGATGCGGCGGCATCCGCTGATCGATGTATGTGACGCCAAAGCCGCTCAAAATGCCCAACTGCGCAGTCTGTTCGCTCTGCAGCGCCAAGCGACGCAACACAGGCGCAGCTTCTTTCACCCAGTCTGTTTGATGGCTCAGTTGGCGCGCCAAATGCGCGATTTGATCGCCGAGCGTGTAGCTGCCGCGCTTCTCGCTCAGGTAGTTGCGGCTGCACAGATAGTTGACCGTGCGATAGGCTGTCACGGTCGCGATGTTCAGCGCTTGCGCGATCTCTCTCACTGTCATTGGCTTACCTTCGCTCGCCAGAAACTCTAGGATGTCCAGCGCCTTCTCAAGGGCAGGAATGACCGTCACTTTTTTTGCGTCGCTGCGCATAGCTGCGAACCAACCTCTACAGAGTACACTGCTTCACGCCTGAAATTATACAAAACCTCCTTTCATAATGGTGAGCCTCTCTTTTGGCAGCCGCAGCCGCCTGAGCATTTTCACCTGAGAAAAAGTTATTTCACATAAGATACTATTGCAAATTGATCGGCTTGTCAAATGCGCCATTGCCGCTCAGGTTGACTCTCCGCCCAAAGCGATCTACACTCAGAGGCAATTACTCGCCTTGCAAAGTGTTCAGAAATAGGAACTCAAGATGACTCGCTTGCACCTTCTGCCTCAGCCGCAGCAACTGACCTTCACCGATGGCAGCTATCCTCTGCAGAGCGGCAAATTGATCAGCATTCCGTCGCCTATTTTCTTGTTCACGGCGCAGCGCCTGCAGGCTGCCTTAGCCCAACGCGGCATCCACTGGCAGATCGTCATCGGCAGCGATTCTGAGCAGGTCGCTGTGCGCCTGCTGCGCCAGAGCGCACCCGCCGAGCTGGAAAACGCCTATCAAATTCGCATCACGCCTGAGAACATCACCCTGATCGGCAGCCAGAACGCCGTCACGCTCTGGCACGCCGCGCTCACCTTAATTCAGATCATCGCGCAGAGCGCGACCGCCCTGCCTTGCCTGACTATTGACGATCAGCCCGATTTTGCGCGGCGCGGCGTGATGCTCGATATCAGCCGCGACCGCGTCCCGAAGATGGAGACGCTTTACGCGCTGATCGATCTCCTAGCCGGCTGGAAGATCAACGAAGTGCAGCTGTATACCGAACACACCTTCGCCTATCAGAAGCATCCTGTGGTCTGGCAGCACGCCTCGCCGATGACAGGCGAGGAAATCCTCGCGCTCGACCGCTTCTGCCGCGACCGCTTCATTGACCTTGTGCCGAACCAGAACAGTTTCGGTCACATGCATCGCTGGCTGATGCATCCGCAATACCGCCACTTGGCGGAAGTGCCTGAAGGCTTCGATTTCCCGCTCGCGCTCACGCCGCGTCCCTTCGGACTCGCGCCCGCCGTCCAAGAGACCCTGCCGTTCCTCGCAGGGCTGTACGACGAGCTATTGCCGCATTTCAGCAGCGCCTATTTCAACGTTGGCTGCGATGAGACCTTCGATCTCGGGCGCGGACGCAGCAAGGCGCTGGTCGAGGCGCACGGCGTAGGGCGCGTGTATTTGGACTTCCTGAAAAAAGTGGCGCAGCTCGTCCGCGAGCGCGGACGCACCATGCAATTCTGGGGCGATATCATCACAGGGCATCCTGAGCTGGTGCCAGAGCTGCCCAAAGACGTGATCGCGCTCGCTTGGGGCTACGAAGCCGAGCATCCCTTCGAGGCGCAAGGCGCGCTCTTCGCCGCCTCAGGCGTGCCATTTTACGTCTGTCCCGGCACATCTTCGTGGCAGACCATGCTCGGACGGACGACGAACATGCGCGCCAACTTGCTCAACGCCGCCGAAAATGGCAAGCGGCACGGCGCGCGCGGCTATCTGATCACCGACTGGGGCGATTTTGGACACTGGCAGCCGCCCGCCGTCAGCTACGCAGGCTTCGCTTACGGCGCCGCGCTCGCTTGGGCAGTTGAGGCGAACCGCGATTGCGATCTCGGCGCGCTTCTGAATTCATACGCCTTTTGCGATTCGCAGGGCAAGCTCGGTCAGTTGGCGCTGGAGATCGGCGACGTCTATCGCATGGTCGCGGCGCCGCATCGCAATAGCGCCATCATGGTGCGCGCGCTGTTCGTGCCGCTCGCCAAGATTCGCGAAGGCAAGCTGCTGTGGCACGAGACCGTTCACAGCGCGCCTGAGCAGGTGCGCGCCGCCATGGCGCGCATGGAAGCGCTTGCCGCGCAGCTAGACGGCGCGCAGCCCGCCGATCCGTACATCCTGCGCGAGTATCGCACTGCCATCGGCTTGTGGCTGCACGGCTGCAAACGCCTGCTGAAGGCGGCTGACGATTCCGCCTATAGCGCCGCGGCGCTGGCGGCTGAGCTGCGCCCGCTGATGGGCGACTTCGCCGCCGATTGGCTGCAGCGCAGCCGAGCGGGCGGCTTGGGCGATAGCCTGGCGCGCATGGCGCGCCTGCTGGCGGAATACGAGGCGGCGAGCTGAGGTGTGGCGCGCAAAAGGCACAAGCCGCCAGTTGCGCGCCTTCAAAAGTGGAGAGCGGCGTGAAAAAGGCGGCTTGTGCGCTGAGGAACGCGCCAAAATGCCGCCGTTTTTATATGCCGTTCTCAACTCGATTTGAAAACATTAATCAGGCACAGCAATTTAATACTACTGCGTAGTCAAAACAAACCTTTCAAATGCTGTTTGCATCGAATCTATCGTGGTCGCCTTCCTTTCTCAACTCGGATCGAATTTATGCGGAAAATCGGGCATGGAGAGGACTTGACAAAAATTTCGCCTTGTGTTAGAGTATCGGGCGTGTGTTGCAGAAAAATGTGCCTCAAAAATCGGGCTGAGAGCTATCTGAATCAGATTTCAGGTCATAGATATACGCCCGATATGGCGCACAGCTAAACGGTTGCAACCACCTACGACCCATTGAGGGTACTGAAACGCACGCCGTTGAGCGGCGCTCCTGCCCACGCGATGGAGGTTGCAACCACCTACGACCCATTGAGGGTACTGA
>DAOTWB010000046.1:0-10348 GCA_034436235.1 Anaerolineae bacterium | reverse complement strand
CCCCCCCCCCCCCACGACTGCATCTGTAGAGATTGCCTTTATGCTAGAAGTCCAGAACGTTGAAGTTGTCTACAGCAATGTGATCCTTGTGCTGCGCGGCATCTCGTTTGAAGTGCGGCCAGGGCAGATCGTGGCGCTGATGGGCCCGAACGGCGCCGGTAAATCCACCACGCTGAAGGCGATCAGCGGCTTGCTGCGCAGCGAGACGGGCGAGGTGACGCGCGGGCAGATTCTGTGGGACGGTCACGCCATTCACAACCGCGACGCCGATGAAGTGGTGCGCAAAGGCATCGTGCAGGTCATCGAAGGACGACCGCTCTTCCGCCATCTGACCGTCGAAGAGAATTTGAGCTTAGGCGGTCTAGTCTATGAGAATGGACGGCACATCCGCGACGATCTAGAGCGCGTCTATACGTACTTTCCGCGCCTGCGCGATCTGCGCAAGCGCGTCAGCGGCTATCTGAGCGGCGGCGAAGGGCAAATGTTGGTGATCGGACGTGCGCTGATGGCGCATCCGCGCCTGCTGATGCTGGACGAGCCAAGTCTGGGTCTGGCGCCGCTATTAGTCGCCGAAATTTTCGAGATTGTCAAAGAGATCAATCGCAAAGAAGCGGTCTCGATCCTGCTCGTCGAGCAGAACGCGCGCGCTGCGCTCTCGATTGTCCATTATGGCTACGTGATGGAAAACGGTAGAATTGTGCTGGACGGCTCGGCGGAACAACTTGCCGCCAATGAGGATATCAAAGAGTTCTATCTCGGTCTGACACAGCTGGGCGAGCGCAAAAGCTACCGCGACGTGAAGCATTACAAGCGGCGCAAGCGCTGGCTTGGCTGAGCGATGAGGATGCATTTGTGAGATGAGCGATCTGAACAGCAAACTTCGTGAGACAGTGCAGCACGCCTACGCCAATGCGCCTGCCTTCAGGCAGATCATGGAGCGCGCAGGCTTGACGCCTGCCGATATTCAGAGCGTGGATGATCTGCCCAAGATTCCGATCACTAGCAAGGATAAGCTGGTGCAGATGCAGCAGGCGAATCCGCCGTTTGGCGGCTGGCTCGCCGTGCCGATCAGCCAACTGCAGCGCATTTATTTCTCGCCCGGACCGCTCTACGATCCGCAAGGCGTTGACGATACAGACGGCGCGCAAGGCGCCCTGCAGGCGCTGCGCGCGGCAGGCTTCCAAGCCGGCGATATCGCGCTGAACACATTTCTCTATCACATGGTGCCGGCAGGCTTGTGGCTAGATGAAGCGCTGCGCGCGGCAGGCGTGACGGTCGTGCCGCTTGGGCCGGGCAACACTGACCTGCTGATCATGGTCATGCTGACCTTGAAGCCGACGGCGTACGTTGGCACGCCTAGCTTTTTAGAGACGATCTACACGCGCGCGGCGCAGATGAGCGTCACGCCGACCTTCACCAAAGCCTTCTTCTCTGCCGAGCCGTATCTGCCTGCGCAGCGCCAAAAATTCGAAGGCGAGTATAAGCTGCGCACGGCGCAAGCCTATGGCACAGCCGACCTAGGCATGATCGGCTTTGAGCGCGAAGGCAAGCAAGGCTTCTATTTGCCTGACACATTGATCGTCGAGATCGCCGATCCTGAGACGGGCGATGTGCTGCCCGATGGCGAGATCGGCGAGGTAGTGGTGACGACGTTCAATCGCGCTTATCCGCTCATCCGCTTCGGCACGGGCGATTTGAGCGTCGCGGAGCACGACGCGGACGGCGCGCGCTTCTTGCGCGCCATCGTAGGACGTTCAGGCGAGGCGCTCAAAGTGCGCGGCATGTTCTTGCATCCGAACCAACTGCGCTTGATCGGCAACGCCTTCCCAGAAGTGGACGGCATCGCAGTGACCGTGCAACGCGCCGATGGCGATCGGCTGCATGTGCAGGTCATGCTCGCCGAAGGACAGACCGTCTCCGATCAGCTCGCTTTCACGACGCGCTTCGGCGAGACCTTCAGGCAATTGGCGCGGCTGCGCGCCGATAGCATCGAGCTTGTGCCGAGCGGCGCGCTCAAAAGTGGCGAGCGCAGCCTGAAAGAGGCAAAATAGCCTCAGGCGCGTCTGACTGCTCGGAAACGGCGCGCAGAAGGAGCATCTGATGAGCGATCAACCGAACGAGCAAGTCTCAGCGACTGCGCAAGAGTCGAGCGGCATTCTGGGCTTGGGCAGGACGGGCGGGCAGCGCAGCGCCGAGATGTTGGCGGGCGTCCGCGCCGAGCTGATGCCGAAGCCTGAGTATGTGGCGATGACGCGCGCGGCAGGGCGTGTCATCGGCGGTATGCTGTTGCGCCTTGCGCGCGGCGATCAGAATAAAATCAACGTGGTCATCGCGCGTCCTGAAGTCTTCCGATATCTGGTGACACAGGCTTTGCAAGGCAAGACGGACGCGCATTATGTGGAACTCGCCTCAGGCTTTATGCCGCGTCCTTGGCAGATGGCGCAGGAATTTCCGCAGCTGCGCGTGACCGAAATTGACCTGCCGGAAGTGATCGCCGAAAAACAGAGCCGCTTTGAAAGAGCGAAGCTGCCCTTGCTGCCGAATTTGCGGATGCTGAGCGCCGATCTGGGCGTCAAGCCGTTGGCAGAGGTCTTGGGCGGCGAGAAGGCGGATGTGATCTCTGCTGAAGGACTTTTAGGCTACTTTCCGCTCGATCAGGTGAAGCATATTGCAGTCGGCGTGCGCCAATCGCTGAAAGACGGCGGCGTCTTCATCGCCGATATCGCGACAAAAGAGACCATCGAGGCGCTCAATCAAGGCAAGGGACGCCAAGCGCTCTCCATTTTCAGGCGCAACGCGGGCAGCTGGCTGGGCGTGCTGAACGATCAGGCGCACGCGCAGGAACTTTTCACGGCGCTCGGCTACAAGCGCGTTGAGACGCATAGGCTGCCTGAACTGGCTGAGCGCTTGCCGCATCTGCCGAAGCCTGTGGCAAACGCTACTTTGCTCATCGTCGCGCACAACTAGTACAAAAATACTAGGCAGCGCATGTGTGTTGCGCTACAAATTAGTTAAAATGAGGTTGGCTTGGGAAAAGCGCTCAAGAAGGAGTGTATCTGATGAGCGACCAACCTCATGAGCAGGTCTCAGCGACTGCGCAAGAGTCGAGCGGCATTCTGGGCTTGGGCAGGACAGGCGGGCAGCGCAGCGCTGAGATGCTGGCGGGCATCCGCGCTGAGCTAATGCCGAAGCCTGAGTACGTGGCGATGACGCGCGCGGCAGGGCGCGTCATTGGCGGCATGCTGCTGCGACTTTCGCGTGGCGATCAACCGCGGTTGAATGTAGTGATCGTGCGTCCTGAAGCGTTTCGCTATCTTGTGACGCAAGCCTTGCAAGGCAAGACGGACGCGCATTATGTGGAGCTTGCCTCAGGCTTTTTGCCGCGCGCTTGGCAGATGGCGCAAGGATTTCCGCACTTGCGCGTGACCGAAGTTGACCTGCCCGAAGTGATCGCCGAAAAACAAAAACGCTTCGAGAAGGCGAAGCTGCCCTTGCCGCCGAACTTGCGGATGCTGAGCGCCGATCTGGGCGTCAAGCCGTTGGCAGAGGTCTTGGGCGGCGAGAAGGCGGATGTGATCTCTGCCGAAGGCTTGCTGCCATACTTCGAGCTGGATAAAGTGCAGCACATCGCGGCAGGCGTGCGCCAATCGCTGAAAGATGGCGGCGTCTTCATCGCTGACATCCTCGTCAAAGAAACTTTACAGTCACTTTTGCAAAGCAATGTTCGGCAAGGCGTCAGCATTTTCAGGCGGAATGCAGGCAATTGGCTTGGCGTAGTGAATAATCGCGCACACGCTGAGGAGCTTTTCAAAGCAGTCGGCTACACGCATGTCGAGACGCACACACTGCCTGAGATAGCTGAGCGCGTCGCGGAAATGCGCAAACCTGTGGCGGATATTCCGCTCCTCGTCGTGGCGCGCCGCTGACCGATTGTGGCGCACAACTAGTACAAAAGTACTGGATAGCGCGTGTGTGTTGCGCTACAAATTAGTTAAAATGAGGTTGGCTTGAGAAAAGCACTCAAGAAGGAGTGTATCTGATGAGCGACCAACCTCGCGAGCAGGTCTCGCCAACTGCGCAAGAGTCGAGCGGCATTCTAGGCTTGGGCAGGACGGGCGGTCAGCGCAGCGCCGAGATGCTGGCAGGCATCCGCGCCGAGCTGATGCCGAAGCCTGAGTACATAGCCATGACGCGCGCGGCAGGGCGCGTCATCGGCGGTCTGATTGTGCGGCTTGGACGTGGCGATCAAGCAAAAGCGAACATGGTGATCGCGCGCCCTGAGGCGTTTCGCTACCTTGTGACACAGGCTTTGCAAGGCAGGGCGGACGCACACTATGTGGAACTCGCCTCAGGCTTTTTGCCGCGCGCTTGGCAGATGGCGCGGGAATTTCCGCAGCTGCGCGTGACCGAAATTGACCTGCCTGAAGTGATCGCTGAAAAACAGAGTCGCTTTGAAAAGGCGAAGCTGCCTTTGCCGCCGAACCTGCGGATGCTGAGCGCTGATCTGGGCGTCAAGCCGTTGGCAGAGGTCTTGAGCGGCGAGCGAGCGGACGTGATCACTGCCGAAGGCTTGCTGCCATACTTCGAGCTGGATAAAGTGCAGCACATCGCGGCAGGCGTGCGCCAATCGCTGAAAGATGGCGGCGTCTTCATCGCTGATGTCCTGACTAAAGAAGCCGTGCATATGCTCACGCATGACCGATCGCGGCAAGCCGCCAGCATCTTCAGACGGAATGCAGGCAACTGGCTCGGCATCGTGGACGATCCTGCGCACGCTCAGGCGCTCTTCACGGCGGTCGGCTACGCGCAGGTTGAGACGCGCAGGCTCTCTGAGGTGGCAGCACAGTTGGCAGATGTGCGCAAGCCTGTGGCAGACCTGACGCTGCTGATCGTGGCGCGCCGCTAAGCGATCTCATAGCGGCGCAGCAGCGCTTGGTGCAGCTGGCGCACCACCGCCAGCACTGCCTGAGGATTTTTCGCGCCGAGCGTGCCGCCTGCATCGAGGTAAGCGTCGCGCAGCAGGCGTCCCCAGTTGCCCGTGCCGCGCCGCGTCGGATGATTGATGAAATCATCAATGGTGTTGGCGGCGCCGTTCGGCGCGACCAAAAAGTGGTAAATGCGGTCGTAGAGACTGTCCACGTCGCGCGTGTCAATCACGTTGAGCGGCGCGAGCAGCCGCTTGAGCAGGCGGCGCTTTTTCTCATAGAATTCCACCAAGCTCAGGTGCGCGCCGCTGGCAGTTTCCAGCACCATATCCGTGCAACGCAGATCAGATTCGCGGATATTGCGCTGAAAGGCTTCAGGGTTGAGCGCGCCGAAGACATCCAGCAGGTCAGGATCGGCGTAGAGCGCGTCCAGATTCGTGCCGTAGCGCCTGAAGTAATGCTCAATGACCAGCTGGCTGAGCTGATAATCGTTGGCGACGGCAGCCAAGCGCTCAGGCGATGGATTGCTGGGCATGCCTGTGTTCTCAAGCGTGCAGACGCGCTTGGACGACTCAAGGTCAGGGCGCACGCGACCGAGCATGTTGTGCATACCGCTGAACGGCTCGCCGTCTTCCTCGCCGTAGAGCAGCGCGCGCGCCGTGCCATTGGCGAGATTGGCGCGCAATAAGTGCGCATGGCGTTCCAGCGCGCCTTCTTGCAAATGCGGACTGAGCGGCAAGCCGACGTAATGCCCTGTGATGCTGATGGCGCGCACGGTCTCGCGCACGCACAGCAGCTCAGGATCGCAGCTGCCGTCCATGAACGGACCGCCTTTGAGCAGCGCGGCGTTGGCACAGGCGGAAGCGCTGCCCAAGTTCAGCATATAGCTGAGCAAGCCGAGCGCTTCCGAGCGCCCTGCGATATCCACGTGCATGTGGAAGCCTTGAAAGCGCAGCAAGTTGGCAGGGCGCGCTTCGCCGCGATTGATCGCATAGCGCGTGCGCAGCGCATCCACGTAGTGGCGCTGCGCAGGACGCGTCTCGTTGATCTCGTTCAGGAATATGGCGATGGTCTCGACCTTATCGGAATGGCTGGTGGCGAAGTCGGTCTCAGTTGGATAGACCGAGATCGCTTGCAACAACAGACCTGCCTCATGCGCGGCGTAGACGAGCGTCGCCAGATTCAGCTCGGCGGCGCGCAAGAGCTTTGCATAGCCGAACAAAGGCGGCGAGACGACCTCTGCCTGATAGATGCACAGCTCAGGCGAGATGTCCAGCGTGGCGCCGATGCGCTGCGCGTGCGTGACGTACGCTTCGCTGAAGCGATCGAGCGCCTCAGCGCTCGGCTCGCCGCCATCCGGCGCGACCGTGCCAACTTCCAGCTCCACGCCGACAGGTCGCAGCGCCAACTGACCGCCTGCTTCGTGGATATTCTGATGATTGACCGCTGGATTCAGGTTGTAAGGCTTCACGTAGTCCAGCCATGGACCTTGCTGGAAGCGTTTGCCGAGGATGGTCGCCAGCACGAACGGTCGTCCTGCTTGGCGCGAGAGCAAGACGTTGCCGTCAGGCGCTTCCACGTCGTCGTCTTCGTAAAACGCTTGCGAGAGATGGCGGATCATGTTGTACGAGACAGGATGCGAGCCGCGCTTATTGCGAACGCTGCTGAGGTATTCTAGAAATTTTTCGCGTGTTTCATCAATGTGCTGCCAATCTTGCTCGCGCGCGAAGGCGAGCATGGTGGCATTATCGGGCAGTGAGAAAGCCATAGTCATCCTCAGCACAGCGGAAGTTTTAAGGCATAATAAGTGCTGAAACGACTATAAACAGCTTTGCATAGCGCGGCAAGATGGCTTGTGAAAGTTCACAGCCATCTTCACCTGCGCCGATCATCGGCGCGCGGCTGCCAATGCCTGCTCAATGGCGCGCTCGAAGACGCTGTACGGCTGCGCGCCGACTAGCGGCAAGCCGTTGATGAAAAAGGTCGGTGTGCCTTGCACGCCAAGCCGCTCGCCTTGCTGCAGGTCAGCCAGCACGGTCGAGAGATACTTCTGCGTCGTCAAGCACGCCGTGAACTGCTCAAGGTTCGGCACGCCAACTTGCCGCGCATGGCCGATCAGCGCATCTTGTGAGAGATTTTGCTGATTCTCGAAGAGCTTATCGTGATATTCCCAGAATTTGCCTTGCTCGTTCGCGCATTCAGCCGCCACAGCGGCGCGCTCAGCGTTCGGATGAATGAAGCTGATCGGAAAGTGCTTGAAGACAAAGCGCACGCGGTCGCCGTAGCGAGCTTTGAGCGCGCCGTAGGTATCGCGGTAAAAACGCGCGCAAAAGCTGCATTCAAAGTCGGAGAACTCAACGACGGTCACTTTAGCTTCTTCCGGTCCCCAGAAAGGACTGTTGCCCAGCTCAATCTCGACCGCCGTCGGCGCTGTTGGCGTCGCACGCGCGTTGCCTGCGGCAAGATTGCCCAGCTCAGCGCGCAAGAGCGCCAGCTCGGCTTGCACAGCTGAGCGCGCGCCTTCGCTCGCCGCGTTGCGCAGCTCTGCCGCGTTGATATTGCCGCCGCTGCTGTTGAAAATGACCCACGCCACCACGAAACCTGCCACGAAGAAAAGCACTGCGATGCCGAAATAATAGAGCGTCGTCTGCGTGATGACGATTGAGTCATCGCGGCTCGGCTCGGCTTTGTTCTGATCGCTCATAAAAGCTCCACTGCTCGTCCAGTCATAGCGCACATTGTAACAGAAATTGGCGCGCCGCACGCGGCGGTTGCCTTATTGCCTCAGACGCTCTAAAATGTGGAATCATCGGTTAAAATTAGATGAGTTTTTCATGGCTGACCGCGTTTTGACGCTCTTCGCCGCTGTGCGCGATCCGCTTGTGCAGGCGACATTGGCGGCGCTGCCCGACCTGATCGTCCATCAGCAAGATGTGCCGCACGACGCCGACGGCAGAGCGCTTGTAGCGCGCCTTGCCGAGTTGCAGCCGCACTTGATCGTCGTCGAGCTGGACGGCGCGGCAGCGTGGCTCTCGCAAACGCGCTCCGATCCTGCCACGCGCCGTCTGCCAACTTTGGCGCTCGGCAGCGGTCAGGCGGCAGCGGCGCGCGCGGCTGAGCTGCGCATTCCGATCTACGCGCCTGAAGTTTTCCTGAAAGACGCTGCTGCGATCATCGGTCTGCACGCGCGCGCCGCCGCCAACGCGCAGGCGCTTCAAGCGCAGTGCGCCGAGCCATTGCCGCCGCTCGTCCTGCGCGGCTTGGAAGAATTCAATTGCGGCGCGTACTACGAATGTCACGAGACCTTAGAAGAAGCATGGATGGCGGAAAAGCGACCGATCCGCGATCTGTACCGCGCCATTTTGCAGATCAGCGTCGCCTATTATCACATCCTGCGCGGCAATTACAACGGCGCGCACAAGATGTTCCTGCGCGCTGTGCAATGGTTTGCGCCGTTGCCCGATCAGTGCATGAGCATTGATGTGGCGGCGTTGCGCGCCGATGTGCTTGCTGTGCGGCTGCACTTGCAAGCGCTGGGCGCTGAGAACATCGCGCAATTCGACCGCAGCCTGCTCAAGCCGATCCGTTATGGCGAGACGGCGCAATGAGTCGTTTCACGGGCAAGATCGCGCTGGTCACAGGCAGCGGACGCGGCATCGGGCGCGCCATTGCGTTGCGCTTGGCGCGCGAAGGCGCCGATGTGATCGTGAACTATTTTCGCAACCGCGAGAGCGCTGAAGAGACGGCGGCTGCTATCAGCGCGCTGGGCAGGCGTGCGCAGTTGGTGAAGGCGAACGTGGCTGAAGAAGATGACCTGACGCGGCTGTTTGAGGCGGTGCGCGCCTTCGGCGGTCTGGATATCCTCGTGAACAACGCGGCGTCCGGCTACAATCGTCCTGTGATGGAGCAGCGCGTGAAAGGCTGGGATTGGACGCTCAACATCAATGCGCGCGCGGCGCTCTTCACAGCGCAGCAGGCGGCGCCGCTAATGCAGGCGCGCGGCGGCGGCGCCATTGTGAACATCAGCAGCATTGGCGCGCAGCGCGTGATGCCGCAATACGTCTTGGTCGGCGTCTCGAAGGCGGCGCTGGAGAGCTTGACGCGCTATCTCGCCGTCGAGCTGGCGCCGATGGGCATCAACGTGAACGCGGTCAGCGGCGGCTTTGTGGAGACGGACGCGCTCAAATATTTCAGCATGGCGCAGCCGATCTTGGCGGATCAGGCGGCGTTCGTCGCGCGTTACATTCCGGCAGGTCGCATGGTGACGCCAGAGGACATCGCGGCAGTAGTGGCATTTCTGTGTACAGAGGACGCCAGCATGATTCGCGGTCAGGTGATTGTGGTAGATGGCGGCTTGACGCTCGCTTCATGACGCGCTCAGGCTCGCCAAAACAGCGAATCGCGCTTAGAATAGCGCTATCCATTGAGAGCGTGAGCATGATCCTTTTGCCTGACGTGCGCGTCCATCTGATTCAGCTCGCCCTTGCCATGCGCGAGCGCGCTTACTGTCCGTATAGCGGCTATCGCGTTGGCGCGGCGCTGCTGGCAGAGGATGGCGTCGCTTACAGCGGCTGCAACGTGGAAAACGCCAGCTATGGCGGCACAATTTGCGCGGAGCGCACGGCGCTCGTCAAAGCGATCAGCGAAGGCGCGCGGCGCTTCAGCGCGCTGGTGGTCGCCACTGCCAATGGCGGCACGCCGTGCGGCATTTGCCGTCAATTCCTGTATGAATTCGCGCCTGACCTGCACATTATTCTAGTGGACGCGGCAGGCGTTGTGCGCGCTGAGCATTGCCTGCGCGATTTGCTGCCGCACGGCTTCGGCGCGGCTCATCTGGAGTAGCGCAGCCGATGTCGCGTTCAGAGCGCCTTTTCAAGACACAGGCGATCATCTTGCGCCGCTACGATTACGGCGAGGCAGATCGCATCCTGACCTTGCTGACGCCTGAGCGCGGCAAGCTGCGCGCCATCGCCAAAGGCGCGCGCAAATTGACCAGCCGTCTGAGCGGTCATCTTGAGCTTTACAGCCGCGTCGCGCTTTTGATCGCGCAAGGCAGCGACCTGCACGTTGTCTCGCAGGCTGAGCAGCAAGAAGCGTTCTTGCCGTTGCACAGCGACCTGCTGCGCAGCGCCTATGCGCATTACATCGTCGAGCTGACCGATCGCTTCAGCGAAGACGAAGAGACGCACACGCCGTTCTTCAGCCTGCTGAACGCGGCGCTCGGTTGGCTGTGCGCGCCTGAGGCGGATTTGGCGCTGGCGGCGCGCTACTTTGAGCTGCGCTTGTTGCGCCTGAGCGGCTTTGAGCCGTCGCTATTCGCGTGCGCAGTCGGTCAAGAGCCGCTCACAGCGCGCGATCAGTATTTCAGCGCGTCGGAAGGCGGCGTCATCTGTCCTGAACATGCGCACGGGCGCGCTGTGCAG
>DAOTWB010000045.1:0-6374 GCA_034436235.1 Anaerolineae bacterium | reverse complement strand
CCCATACCTTGAGCATAGGCTTCGATGGCGCTCGGCACGCGGCGCAGGTCGCGCACAGGCGTTTGCCACGTGCTGAATGCCGCTGCCGATGCCAGCAGCGCGATCAGCACGCCGATGACGGCAAAGGCGCGCTGCATAAGACGGCTGTTCAAGGTTGCTGCTAGACCGAGCAGGAAGAGCGAGACCGAGAGCAAGGTCAGATGGATCGCATAAGCGTTGAGCTTGCCGTTCCACGCCTCGCGCACGCTCAAAGCGGCGGAGAACTGCTCGTTCAGGCGCGCCAGATCGACGAGCAGGCGATCGGCTGCATAATGCAACAGATCAGCCTCTTGCTCCTGCGGATCGAAGTAAGGCGGCTGCAGCAGCGGCGTGCTATCGCGCATTTGCGCGCTGAGCGCACGGTAGCGCTCAGCAGCTTTTTGATCGCCTGCCTGCTCAGCGTTGAAGGCGAGCTGGCTGAAGAATTGCCACGCTGCAAAAGCGCGATTGCTATCAAAAGCCAAGACTGCTTGTCCGCTCAGGCTTTTGCCCATCACTTCCAAGCCATAGCGCTGAAAATCGCGGCTGGCTTGCGCGTCCATCTCTGAAGCGTTGCTCTGCCAGAGCGAAACGACGCTGAGCATCGCGGCGACGCTGGCGATCAGAACTGCCACAAGGCGCTTGAAAGGCTCGCTCATAGCAGCTTTCTCAGCGGATGCTCAATTCGAAATACAGGAAAGCGAGCGTGCCGCCTGCCAGCAGCAAAACGCCAACAATCAGCGCCAGACGCCGCCAGCGCGCCTTGAACGCCTCTGCCAGTGTGAAGAAGACGAGGCTGAGCGCGAGCGGAATGCTTGTGCCTTGCAGCCAACTGACCTTCTCGCGCAGGCGATCTGCCTGCGTGAAGCTAGGCGCGGCGTTCAGATCGCGTTGCCGCGCGCGGTCAGCGTAGAGCGTAGCCAACTGACCGTCTAGATCGTATGTGCCGTCGCGCTTCACATAGCGGCGCGAGAAACGCTGCTGCGCGATCGCGCCTGCCGTCTGCGCCAAGTCGCGCTGCGCTTCTAACTTCGCCGCTTCAAGCGCTGCCGATTCAGGCAAAGCGTCCCGCGCTTCTTGCAGGCTCGCCGCCAGCGTACGGTAGCGCTTGTAGTCAACGTATGCGCCGTAGCTCTCATAGGCGTTCACGGCGTTGTTGGCGCGCGCTTCCTCAGCGGCGAGCATAGCGCTGAGACCTGCGAAGTCAGCGTCGCCGGCGGCGTTGCCAGCGGCGAAGGCGCGCCATGCTACAAAAGCGCCGATCAAGCTGCTGAGCGCGATCAGCACAGCCGATAGAATTTCAAAACGCCGCTCAGAGTCACTTGCCATTCGGATAGCTCCAAAGATGCCTTGCAGTGCGTCACGATGATAGTGTATTGTGCAGATATCTCAGTGCGGATGCAAGTGACTCTGAAAACGAGCGGACGGCTGAGTTGCCGTCCGCCGCTGCGCTCAGGCGCTCATGAGTTGTGTGAAGAGCTGCTCAGTCTCAGGCTCGATTTCAATGCCGTTCTTGCTGAGCGCGTCGCGCATGGCATTGTAGTGGCTCGCCGCTTCGCTGCGCCGTCCGAGCTCGGCGTACAGGTTCATGATGCGGCGATGCAAGTCCTGGCGCGCTGGATCTTCTTGCACGGCGCGCTGCAAGAGCGTGAGCGCGTGTTCGTAGCGCTCTTCGTTCAAACGCACTTCTGCCACGCCGCACAGCGCCTCGATGTAGCCAACTTGATAGTCTTGACGGCGCTCCACGATCCAGCGCTCAGTGTGACCTTGCAGGTATGGACGCTGGTACATCTCGATCACGCGCTGATAGGCTTGCAGACGCGCCTGCGTTGTCTCGGCGAGCCGCCCGTGCATCAGCGCTGAGACGAAGTCCACCATGTCGTAGTTCACGCGCAAGTTTGGATTGACGCGATAGTACGTGCCGTCATGCACAAGGATGTCCATGCCAACTGACTCAAGCGCTTTGTGCAGACGGCGCTTGGTCACGTGGAAGACATTGACTGCTTGGTCGCTGTTCAGGTCGGGCCAGAACGCCTGACAAATCTCTGAGCGCGTCACGAACGGACGCTCCAGCGCGAAGAAGAGCAACAGGCGCGGCAAGTGACCTTCCCAGCCGCCGACTTCATCGGCTTTGGTCATCACGATGCCCGGTCCAAGACCTTTAACGCGCACAGCGGCATCTTGATAGGCTTGCATGCCGTAGAAATCGCTCGTGATCAGCTCGGCATCGCGCAGCATGACCGCCTTGCCGCGCGCGATGAGCGCCAACCACGGGAAGCGCGGCAAGTT
Source organism: Anaerolineae bacterium (assembly GCA_034436235.1). Taxonomy (GTDB): domain Bacteria; phylum Chloroflexota; class Anaerolineae; order Aggregatilineales; family UBA2796; genus CP2-2F. The sequence goes on along the minus strand of DAOTWB010000045.1, from coordinate 4,067 downwards.
GCGTCCGTTCAAGACCAGCTTGCAACGCGCAGGCATGTAATCCACAAGGCGCTCCAGCAGCTGCTGCAGGTCGTCGCCGATGTCAGCGCGGTCGAATTCGTCCAGCAAGATCATGAACGGCTCGTCGGTCAGCAGCTCAAGGTCTTCGGCGAGCGCTTCCAGCAGCGCATCCAAGTTGACAGGCTCTTCGAAGCCGACGTGATTGACGTTGGCGCCAAAGCTCGGCACTTGCTCGGCCACCTCGTGAACGAAGCCGCTCAGGAACGAGCGAATGTCAGTATCTTCGCTGCCCAGCGCGTAGTAGAAGATGGTGCGGCTTGCATCTGAGAGCAAGTGGCTGAGCAGCACTGAACGGTAACGGCTGCTGGCGTGTAACAGAACGACGCGCGCATTGGCGCTGTAGTGATCGAAGGCTTGCGTGACGCCTTCAACGATTTGTGCTAGTCCCATTGCAAACTCTCCTGCTCTTTAATGGTGAGAATAGTATAGCACTTTTGCATGGCAAATAGCAAGGTAAGATTTTCGCGGAAATCGCAACGCGATTCTAAAGAATCGGTCAACATAGGCGTTCTGACAATTGCCGTCCATCTGAGCAAGGCATACAATCTAGCCAATGTAGTGTTTTTGAGGAGCAGTGGATCATGCAGATTACGATTACGCTCAATGGGCAGGTGCGGACGCTGGACGTGCAGCCGCACGAGCTGCTGATGAGCGTCTTGCGGCGCGAGGCGATGTTCAGCGTGAAGCACGGCTGCGAGACGGGCGAGTGCGGCGCGTGTACTGTTTTGATTGACGGCAAGCCGACCGTCACGTGCGTCACTTTAGCGATCACGGTCAACGGCAAATCTATCACCACGCTAGAAGCGCTCGCCGGTAAGACGAGCGAGATGCATCCATTGCAGCAAGCCTTTGTGGAGACGGGCGCGATCCAATGCGGCTATTGCACGCCTGCTCAGATTCTGTGCGCTAAAGCGCTCTTGGATGAGAATCCGAATCCGACTGAGGCTGAGGTGCGGACGGCGTTCAACGGCGTGCTGTGCCGCTGTACAGGCTATGTGAAACCTGTGCAGGCTGTGCTGCGCGCCGCGGCGATCCTGCGCGGCGAGAGCGTGCCGCCTGTTGAGGAAGATGAGCGCGCCGTGATGCTGCCCGTTGACCTGCTCCGACCGTTCGGCAGCGATGCGCCGCACACAGCAGAGGATATGCCGAGCGACGGCGGCGCGCTGCGCACACAGACGCCTGTCAAGCCGCTCGTCGTGCCGACGACCGACATCCGTGAGACGGCTGTGGTCGGCAAACCTGAGCAGAAAGTGGACGCCGTCAAACTGGCGCTCGGCAAGCCTGTCTTCGCTGATGATATCGAGCTGCGCGGGATGCTCTACGGCGCGCTAATGACCAGTCCGCACGCTCATGCGCGCATCAAACACATTGATACCAGCAAGGCGAAGGCGATCCCTGGCGTCCATGCCGTGCTGACCTATAAAGACGTGCGGCGCGTGGTCTACGCCAGCGGCGGACAGAGCTATCCGAATCCGCCGCCTTACGATCAGGTCAGCCTCGATAGCAAAGTCCGTCACGTTGGCGACCGCGTGGCGATTGTGGCGGCTGAGACGCCTGAGCTGTGTCAGCGCGCAATCGAGGCAATCGAGGTGGAGTGGGAAATTCTGCCCGCCGTCTTCGATCCGCAAGAGGCGATCAGCGGCAACGCGCCGATCATCCACGATGAGCCAGATGCCATCGGCATTCATGACGCTTCGCGCAACATCGTCTGCCACATTCACGCGCAAATTGGCGAGGCGGAAAAAGCATGGGCTGAGTCTGATTTGATCGTGGAAGGCGAGTATCGCGTCCATCAAGTGCAGCAGGCGTCCATCGAGCCGCATATCGTGATCAGCTACTGGGATGAAGACGAGCGCTTGGTGATCAGGACAAGCACGCAAGTGCCATTTCATGTGCGCCGCATGATCGCGCCGCTGATCGGCTTGCCTGTGGCGCGCATCCGCGTCATCAAGCCGCGCATCGGCGGCGGCTTCGGCGGCAAGCAAGAGATGCTGATCGAAGACCTTGCTGCGCACCTGACCATCGCCACTGGGCGTCCGATCCGCTTTGAGTACACGCGCGAGCAGGAATTCACCAGCGCGCGCAGCCGTCATCCGCAGATCATCCGCTATAAGAGCGGCGTCAAAAAAGACGGCACGCTAGTGGGACAAGAGATGTACGTGCTTGGCAACACAGGCGCCTATGGCACGCACGGTCTGACGGTGCAGACAGTGACCGGTATGCGCGGACTCTCGACCTATAACGCGCCGTATCGCCGTTTTGATTGTGACGTGGTCTATACCAACATTCCGACGCCAGGCGCTTATCGCGGCTATGGCGCGCCGCAAGCGCTCTTCGCGCTTGAGATACATATGGAGCAGATCGCGCAGAAGCTCGGCATGGACGTGCTGGAATTCAAAGCGAAGAATTGGGTGAAAGTGGGCGATCCATTGCCGCTGGCAGAGGCGCTCGGCGAGGCGCGCGAAGGCTTTCCGCAGACTGTGGTCACTTCAGGCTTGGCAGAGTGCATCGAGCTAGGCGCGAAGGCGATCGGCTGGCACGAGAAGCGCGGCAAGCCGGGCGACGGTCCGATCAAGCGCGGCGTCGGCATGGCGGTCTGTATGCACGGCACTGCCATCGCAGGTCTGGATATGGGCGCTGCCAGCATCAAGATCAACGATGACGGCTCGTTCAACGTGCTGGTCGGCGGCACTGATCTCGGCACAGGCTCGGATACAGTCATCGCGCAAATTGTGGCAGAGACGCTCGGCGTGCCGCTGCACAAGGTGATCATGTACTCTAGCGATACCGATTTCACGCCGTTCGATACAGGCGCTTACGCCAGCAGCACGACCTACATCAGCGGCGGCGCCGCCTTGCGCGCTGCCGAGCAAGTGCGCGCGCAAATTCAGCGCGTGGCAGCCAAGATGCTCAAAGTGGACGATCCTGAGTCGCTGTGGCTAGAGAACGAGCGCGTCTATGCGCCGGGCGGCAAATTCGTCACGCTTGAGCAGGTCGCTCTGCACTCGCTGCACGTGGAAGAGCAGCATCAGATCATGTCCACAGCCAGCCATATGTCGTATGCGTCGCCGCCGCCGTTCGCCGGTCAATTCGCTGAGGTGGAGATTGACACGCGCACAGGGCAGATGACGGTCAAGAAGCTGGTGATGGCAGTGGATTGCGGCGTGCCACTCAATCCGCTGACTGCTTCAGGGCAAGTGGAAGGCGGCATGACGCAAGCGCTCGGCTACGCGCACTGCGAGCAGATGGTCTACGACGAACACGGCACGCCACTGGCGACCAAATTCGGCGAGTATCACATCTACCAAGCCGATGAGATGCCTGAGACGCGCGTCATCTTCGTCGAGACCTACGAGCCAACCGGCCCGTACGGCGCGAAAGCGGTCGCCGAAATTCCGAAGGACGGCGTCGCGCCTGCGCTCGCCAGCGCGATTCATGACGCCATCGGCGTCTGGATTCATGAGATTCCGTTCACGCCTGAGCGTATTTGGCGCGCTTTACAGCAGTCAGGTCAGGTATGGAACGCTTAACGCTACAACGCTATGACAGTCAGAAGTGTGAATGATTATCGAATAACTAAAGCGTAAGCAGTTTAACGAACGTTTGACACGCTTGTCACTATTTGATCTTGATCGCGCCGTCTGTGCTGCAAAAATTTGCGGCACAGACGCTTTTCAGGCGCTTGGGCTGCGCCTGAGTTGACAGCCTGCCAAAAGTGAATGATACTTCTAGCCAGAGACGCTCAGAATGGCGAAGCTGCCACTGCAAGGCGTTGACTTCCGAACAAGACTTCTAACAGGAAGGATTCTAACTATGCGGCGAATTGCCTTGATTGTTTTGATCATCGCGTGCTGTGCTGCGCTGCTGCCTTTGAGCGGTCAGGCGCAAGCGCAAGAGCCAGTTGTTCACATCGTGCAGCAAGGCGAGAACCTGTATCGCATCTCGCTGCGCTATGGCGTGCCGATCAGCGTGATCGCCGCTCAGAACGGCATCACCAACGTGAACCG
>DAOTWB010000044.1:0-7220 GCA_034436235.1 Anaerolineae bacterium | reverse complement strand
ACAGAGAGCGGCTTCGGCGCGGATATTGGCGCGGAGAAGTTCTTCAATATCAAATGCCGCTACAGCGGTCTGACGCCTGATGCAGCCGTGCTAGTGGTCACAGTGCGCGCGCTCAAAGCGCACAGCGGACGCTATCGAATTGTGGCAGGCAAGCCGTTGCCGTCTGAGCTGCTGGAGCGCAACGTGGCGGATGTTGAAGCAGGCGCCGCGAATCTGCTCAAGCAGATCGAGAACGTGCGTCTGCACGGCGTGACGCCTGTGGTGGCGATCAACGTCTTCGCGAGCGATCATCCTGATGAGATCGAGGCGATTCGGCGCATTGCTGTGCAAGGCGGCGCGCTCGGCGCAGCGGTCTCACGGCATTTCACGGAAGGCGGACGCGGCGCCGCTGAATTGGCGGAGATGGTTGTGCAAGCAGCCGAGACGCCGAGCCAATTCCGCTTTTTGTACGATCTGGAGCAGCCGATCAAGGCGAAGATCGAGACCATCGCGACCAAGATTTATGGCGCGGCAGCCGTCAGTTACGAGCCGCTTGCCGAGCGCCAGATCGCGATGTACGAGCGCGCAGGTCTGGGCAATTTGCCGATCTGCATGGCGAAGACGCACCTGAGCCTGAGTCACGATCCGAGCTTGCGCGGCGCGCCGCAAGGCTTCACGTTGCCTGTCCGCGAAGTGCGCGCCAGCGTCGGCGCAGGCTTCATCTATCCGCTGTGCGGCGAGATGCGCACCATGCCCGGCTTGCCCGAACATCCTGCCGCTGAGCAAGTGGACATTGACGCCGAAGGCAACATCGTCGGTCTGTTCTAGCGCGCCGATTTTTGCAGCGCTGCCTTGAGCAAGCTACAATTCGTCCGATCTTTGTGAGAGCAGAGATTATTTTAAGTTAATCTCTTCTTAACATCGAAAGGAAGTGCGATGCAACGGCATACGCTATTCATCCTAGTCAGCATTTTGCTGCTCATAGCAGGCTGCGCGCCTGCGCCCGAACCGACAGCGACCGCGACCAGCACTGCGACCTTCACCAACACGCCCGATGCCACTGAGCGCGCTCAAGCGGCGCGCAACGCCACACAGACTGTGATCGCTCAGCAGAACGCGCTTGCCACAAACATCGCCGCCACACAATTCGCCATCAATCCGCCGACTGCCACGCCGACTAACACTGAGACGCCCAGCGCGACGCCGACCGAGACGCCGACCAACACGCCAACTTTCACGCCGACTGCCACGCCCACGCGCACCTTCACGCCGACCAACACGCCGACCGCCACCAACACGCCGACGCCTGACGTGCGAGCGACTGCTATCTCAATTGCGCAGGCGACGCTTGACGCATTCTTGCAGGCGACGCGCGACGCCCAAGCCACGCTCGCGCTTACACAAACTGCGCAAGCGCAGGCGACTCAGACTCTCGGCGCTGCGTTCACCAGCACCTTCGTCAATAGCCAGACGCTGATCGCGCAGACAGCTGCTGCGCAACCGACTGCCACGCCCGTCGTCGTGACTGTTGTCGTCACTGCGCCGCCTGCCGTGCCGCCTGACCTGCCGCTCACGCTGACCGCTATCGCAGGTTTTGAAAGCACGCGCCGCGCCTTCGAGCAGACCGCCACTGCCCTGAGTCCTGTTGTGCTTCCGCCGCTGCAAACGCCTTCGGCGACCTTCACGCCGACGCGCACGCCGACCATCACGCCGACTCAGACGCCAACTGCCACCTTCACGGTGACGGCGACTGAGACTGCTACACACACGCCTGACGCCACCCAAACTTTTGCCGCCGCGCTCAGCGCGTCGCAGACGGCGCGCGCCATTGAGCGGACGCTTGAGGCGATCATCCTCGCCACTGAGATAGCGCAGACGCCAAGTGCTACTTTCACTGCCTCAGCCACCAACACGGCGACTGCCACAGCGACCTTGACGCCGAGCGCGACCTTCACGGCGACTCTCACACATACGCCGACGCGCACGCCGACCTTCACGCCGACTCAGACGCCAACTGCCACTTTCACAGCGACGGCGACTGCGACTGCCACACACACGCCTGATGCCGCGCAAACCTTTGCCGCTATCATCAGCGCATCGCAGACGGCGCGCGCCGTTGAACGTACGCTTGAGGCGATCATCCGCGCTACTGACCTTGCCAAGACGCCGACTGCCACGTTCACGGCCTCGGCAACCAATACGGCGACTGCCACAGCGACCTTGACGCCGAGCGCGACCTTCACGGCGACTCTCACGCATACGCCGACGCGCACGCCGACTTTTACACCAACTCGGACGCCGACTGCTACCTTCACTGCGACGGCGACCGCTACCAACACCAGCACTGCTACAGCCACGTCAACGCCTTCGGCTACGCACACAGCGACTGCGACCAATACCAGCACAGCGACTGCGACTGCCACGCACACGCCTGACGCTACGCAGACCTTCGAAGCTATCATCAGCGCATCGCAGACGGCGCGCGCTGTCGAGCGCACGCTTGAAGCGATCATCCTTGCCACTGACCTTGCTAAGACGCCAACTGCCACGTTCACAGCCTCAGCTACTAACACGGCGACCGCCACAGCGACCTTGACGCCGAGCGCGACCTTCACAGCCTCAGCCACCAACACTGCCACTGCCACGCGCACGCCGTCCGCGACCTTCACAGCTAGTCCGACGCGCACGCCAACTTTGACACGCACGCCGACGCTCACGCGCACACCAACTTTGACGCGCACTATCACGCCGACTCGCACGGCGACTGTCACGCCGAATGCTGCGCAGACGCGCGCTGCACAGCTCAACCTGACTGCTACGCAGGTCGCCTTCAACGCTGAGGTCGCGCCGTTCTTCAGAGAAGCGCGCCTGATCTACGAAGAGTCGATCATCCGCCTGCCGCATAACACTGCCGATAACTTCATCAGCGCTCAAGAGCTGACCTGCACGCCGAATTTCATCCTCAGCGCGCGTTTCTACACGCCCTATGATGACTTCGCGTGGTCGCACGGCGTGATCTTCCGCCGCACGCGCCAGCAAGAGTTCCGCCTGATCTTCAACCATGAAGCGCAGTACGAATTCTTGCGTTTCTTCCGTCCACAGCCTGAGGCGCCGTTCACATTTGAAACCATTGAGCGATCAACTATCCCTGATGGCGTCAGAGGACGGCGCGATTCGTACAACGACGTGCTGTTGATCGTGCGCGGCGAGCTGGCGCTCTTCTACTTCAATCAGCGTCTGGTCGCGCAGTTCGATGTATCGCGTCAGCAGGATGCAGGCTGCATCCAGGTCGCCACTGGACTCTACACCAACACTGAGCGCGATGGCTTCGCAACCTTTGTCGAGCAGGTCAAGGTATGGCGGCTGCCTTTCACGCCTGAACTGACGCGCACTTTCGATGCAGCAGTTGACGCTACGCTGACCGCGTTGCCGTTCCAGCAAGGCGTTGGCACAGCTGTGGCAGGCACGCTCACACCAACGGCTACGCACACGCCGACCAACACTGCCACGCGCACGCCGACGGCTACGGCGACGCTCACCTTGACGCCGACGCGCACGCCGACCGCCACGTTCACAGCCACCGCGACCGCCACCAACACTGCCACGCGCACGCCGACGGCTACGGCGACGTTCACCTTGACGCCGACGCGCACGCCGACTGCCACGCTCACAGCCACTGCGACCGCCACCAACACTGCCACGCGCACGCTGACGGCTACGGCGACGCTCACCTTGACGCCGACGCGCACGCCGACTCAGGTTGCGCCGACATTCGCACCACGCCAAGAGACTGCAACTTCCACGCCTGCAGCGGCTGCCACAAGCACGCAGACGCCAACGCGCACTAGCACGCCCTAGCGCTCAGATACATCGGGATCGGCAACGTTACCGATCCCGATTTTTTGCGGCTGTGCTATAATCGGCGTGTTCAACCACAATGTGAAAGCAAATCGCTAGAGCGATCAGAAGTTTAAGGCATCTCATATGTACATGAGCAATCGCAATCTAGTTGGGCAAAAGCTCGGCGAATACGAGCTGAAGGAGCTGATCGGGCGCGGCGGCATGGCAGAGGTCTATCTCGGCTATCAGGCGAGCCTGAGGCGCAACGTGGCGGTCAAAGTGCTGGCGACGCACTATAACATGGAAGAAGGCTTTATCGATCGCTTCATGCGCGAGGCGCAGATCGCCGCGTCGCTCGATCATCCACACATCGTGGCGATCTACACTTATGGCTCGCAATCGGGTGTGAACTACATGGCGATGCGTCTGCTGCGCGGCGGCTCGCTCGGCGATCGCGTCCGTGAGCGGCGCGCCACGAGCAACACGCTGCTCTCGTTGAGTGAGATTAGCGATATGCTGACGAAGATTGGCAGCGCGCTGGACTACGCGCATCAGCGCAACATCGTCCATCGCGATATCAAGCCGAGCAACATCATGTTCGATGAGAACGGGACGCCATACTTGACCGACTTTGGCATCGCCAAGCCGCTCGATATCGCCTCTCAAGTGACGATGCCCGGCACTTCTATGGGAACGGTCGCCTACATGGCGCCTGAGCAATGGCGCGGCGAGAAACTGACGCCAAAAGTGGATCAATACGCGCTCGGCTTGGTCATCTACATGCTGGTGACTGGTAGAATGCCTTTCGAAGTGCCTGTAGACGCGCCATACGCGCTCATGCATCGGCATATCAACGAAATGCCGCCGCCTGCTCACGAATTCCGAGAAGGCGCGCCGCCTGAGCTTTCCGCAGTGATCGAGCGCGCCATCGCCAAAAATCCTGATCATCGCTACGACACAATTGGGCAGTTCGCCAGAGCCTTCCGCGAGATCGTTGAGCAACTGGAGCCTGAGCAAAGTACAGGCTTTTTCACTTTTCCAGTTGCGCGGCGGCAAGACTTTCCATCCGCACCAGCGCCATTGCCAAAGCCTGCTGTGGAAAATGTGAGAATCTCCTCGCTCGGCGAGGATGCTCCGCCAGAACACAAGACGCGGAAAGTTCCCAATCGCGGCGTGAGGCTGATTGCATTGCTCAGCATATTCATCATCGTCTTATCCATTGCTGCTGTCGCCTTGTTGCTCACACAGAGTAACGCGTCAGTCACACAGACGCAGACTGCCGTCGCTGCTGAGCAAACTGCACAAGCAGGCACATCGGTAGCGCTTGCCGCGCTCGCCACACAGACGGCGGCAGCGCCGCCAACGCTCGAGACGCCGCCGACAGTGCCTGTGATCGTGCCAGTCACGCCCGAATTGACAATTGAAGTGCTGCCGACTGAAACACCAACTGTTCCACCAACTGCTACAACTATTCTGCAAACTGCCACAGCTATTCCACCGACTGAGACTGCAAGACCGACCGATGTGCCTGCTACCGACCTGCCAACGGCTGTTGCCATTGTTGAGACTGCCGCTCTGCCGACTGCGACGCCAACTCAGGAATCCATGATCATCCTCGTGCCAACAGCGACAGCCACGCTCGATCTGGCACAAACTGCAGCTGTGCTTGCCACAGCTACAGCAGCTGCGCAGACGCGGCAGGCCTTGCAAACGCAAACTGCAGCTTCTCAAATGACTCAGACAGTGGAAGTTGAGCAGACTCTGCAAGCGCTCATCCTGACGCGCATCAGCGCTGATCAAACGGCTACAGCTACACACTTCACGCTGACGCCGACTAGCACGCCAACGCCTACAGCGACCGCGACACCAACTGAGACTGCGACGCCGACTGCCACTTCGACGCCGACACCAACCGAGACGCCGACTGCGACACCGACTGAGACCTTCACACCAACGCCGACCGAGACACCGACTGCTACGCCTACTCCAACGCCCACACCTATTCCAGCGCTTAACGAAGGCTTAGCTTTACGCGGTGTTATTCGCAGCACAGAAAACATCAATGTTCGGCGCGGACCTTCTACGAAATACGAAACGCTGGCGAGCATCCCGAACGGAACACAGGTCACAGTTTTGGCGCAAAAAGGACTATCCGACGCGAACGATCCATTGCGCGATACCACTGGTCGCTACTGGGTGAACATTGCTATTCCGCGCGCCAATGGCGAAACAATCTATGGATGGGTTGTTTCAACAGCAGTAGCGCTTGAGAATAACCTGCCTGCTTACCTCGATGGCGTCATGATCTGGGTCGGACCGCCACTGCCGACACAAGTTGATGCCAGCAAAAATGTCGTCGTCGTTGAAAGCACGTTCGATATCGGTGGTTGGTCATTCGATGGACTTTCAAGCGGTAATGACAATGCGGGCATTTACAGTATCACTGTTTTCGAAGGCAATAGCTGCACTGCTCAGAGCGGGCGCATTTTAGCCACAGGCGTGCCATTCATTCCACGTCAGGATGTCGTTGATACCTTCAACAGTGACGTGGGACGTGATTTTTTCCGAGTTGATTTGAAGCTAGATGAGAGCCATCTGAACAATGGCTTTGCTATGCGCGTAGAAAATCTTGAGCGCGGCGAGCGTTTGATCGCCATTTGTGCGCAGAGCCGCGTGACTGGGCGCGTGGCAGCTTGGGTGCTGCCGATTGAAGTGCGCTGATCGCCACACACAGCGCTGCGCACAGGTGACGACATGAAAGAACGCGCAAATCTGCTGGCATGGGCGCTCTTGATGCTTCTGAGCGTCTACCTCGCCTTTATAGGAACAGCTGCCACGCTAGAGGTGCGCTACAAAAATGTGGCGTTGGCGCTCGGCGCGCTCACCTTATTGATCTGGGCAGCTGCGCGTTGGCGCAACAAATGGCGCTGGCACAGCACGCCGCTCGACGGCTTGGCGTTGCTTTGGTTAGCCGTCATCGCCATCTCAACGCTGGCAAACTTCGAGATGTGGCGACGCAGCGCCATAGGCATCTGGTACGTCGGCATGTACTTGGGCGTGTGGCTTGTGCTGTGGGACTGCGTGGCGAATCGTGCGCTCTCGCGCAGCGCGTTAGTAGATGCTATGCTCCTGAGCAGCCTTGTGCCGCTCGCTTTCGCGCTGCGCGAAGTGGCGTCGTTCGCCGCTGAATTCCATCGCGAGCTTGTGGATGGCTTTATGTTGCCCGCGTTGCCGCGTCCAAGCAGCACGCTGGGCAATCCAAACCTGATGGCTGCCTATCTCGTCATCGTCATCCCGTTGAGCGCAGCGCGTTGGCTGACTGTGCAACGGCGCTGGCAGCGCATCGCGCTCAGTGCGTATTTTGTCGTAGCGCTTGGCATTCTGTTCCTGACCTATAGTCG
>DAOTWB010000043.1:0-17453 GCA_034436235.1 Anaerolineae bacterium | reverse complement strand
AAGCCTGCGCCGCTCAGCAGCCACGCCGTGAACGTGAGCGCTGCTACTGCGATCACAACAGGCACGAAGACTGCCGAGACGCGATCCACAAGCCGCTGAATTGGCGCGCGCGATCCTTGCGCTTGCTCCACCAATTTCATGATGTGCGCTAACGCCGTCTCGCGACCGACTCGCGTGGCGCGCATTTTGATCATGCCCTGTCTGTTCAACGTGCCGCCGATCACTTCATCGCCGACCGTGCGCAGCACAGGCACGCTCTCGCCCGTCAGCATGGATTGATCCACGCTCGTCGTGCCGTCAATGACCACGCCATCGGTCGGAATGCGCTCGCTCTCGCGCACGATCAGCACATCGCCGACGCGCACTTCTTCAATCGGAATATCGGCTTGCACGCCATGCCGCTCCACGCGCGCCGTCTTAGCGCGTAAGCCGATCAGCGCTCGGATCGCCTGACCTGTCCGTCCCTTAGCGCGCACTTCCAACAACTTGCCCAGCACCACCAACGTGATGATCACAGCTGCCGTCTCAAAGTAGACGTGATGCGCGTTCAGCGCGTGCAGGTCAGCTGCCGCAGGCGTGACCAGCAAAACTGTCACGGCGACGCTGTAAAAGTACGCTGCGCTCGTGCCGAGCGCCACCAGCACATCCATGTTCGGCACGCCGCCGCGCAACGCGCGCCATGCGCCGCTGTAATAAGCGCGCCCAACATAGAACTGGACAGGCGTCGCCAATGCCCAGAACAGGAAATTCACCCAATCTTGCATCGCCCAAACGCCGAAGAAGCCTAGATCGCGTCCCATGCTGAGCGCGAAGAGCGGCACTGTGAACAACGCGCCGATCAGCAGGCGCCGCCATTGATGCGCAAGCTCAGCGCTGCGCGCCTTCGCCTCAGCGTCCTCAGGCGATTCATCTGCCGTCTGCGCTGGCACATCGTAGCCTGCCTTGCGAATGCGCGCGACGATCGCCTCATGAGTCACCAAGCGCGGATCGTAGACCAGCATCAGGCGCTCGCGCGCGAGATTGACCTCAGCTTGCAAGACGCCGTCCAGCTTGCGCACTTGCCGCTCGATGGTCAGCGCGCAATTGGCGCACGTCATGCCGCTGAGCGGCAAGGTCTCTTGAACGGTCTGTTCAGCGCTTGGCGATGTTACAGCGGACATACGCGACGCGCTCAGGCGAGACTGACGTTCGGCTGCGCAGGCGGATAGTTGATCTCGGTCAACTTCGCCTCGATCTGTTCCCATGTGGCAGGCGCTTCCCACTCCACTGACACTTGGCGCGTCTGTTCATCGGCTTGGACGCGCTGCACGCCTTCGATCTCAGCGATTTCGTTTTGAATGGTGCGAACGCAATGTTCGCAGCTGATGGTTGGCACGCTCACAGTCTTGCTCGGCATGGCGAACTCCTATTTGTTCATCTGAGCGAATAGCTCGCTGATCTCGTTCAGAGCGCGCTCGCGTTCGGCAGCATCTTCGCCACGCACAGCCGTCGTCAGGCAATTGCGCAGATGATCGTCGAGGATCAAATGGCTGACTTTGGCGAGCGCCGCCTGCACCGCCTGAATTTGCTTGATCACATCCATGCAATAGCGGTCGTCTTCTACCATCGCGATGATGCCGTTCAGATGACCAACGGCGCTCTTCAGGCGATTGATCAACGCGATCTTGTTCTGCATACGCGCTCCTTCGCTAACCTGTCCCGTATGGGCAGGGATAAATCAAGTGTAGCATATGAGCGCGCATGTGTAAAGTGCCATAAAAGCGCACAGCTCGTCTTGCGTTATGCAAGGCGAGCCGTGCAGCAGGTGATGAGCAACGTTTACGGCAGCACGATGCCGCTCAAGGCATTCAAGATGCGCAGCACGGCGATGTTGGCTGCCACTGTGCCGTATTGATCAGGATTCAGCGCGCTGAAATCGGCTGAGTCAGGCGCTGCTGAGAGCGCGTTGCCGCTGACCAGGCTCGGATTGAGCGCGCCGAGCTGATACAGGTTCAGGAGCGGCACGTTGCGCGCTTGCGCCACAGTGTAGATCACGGTGTTGTACTGCGCGACCGTCAGATCGCCTATCGGCGCAGGGATGGTGAACAGCACAGGCACGATGCCGCGCGCTGCCAGCTGATCGATCGCCTCGTTCAGCTGCGCCGCGAACTGATCGAGCGGCACGCCGAAGGCGAGCGCCTGCTGACCTGCGCCGTAGAAGACGATGCTCACGTTCTGCTCCTCGGCGCATTCCCAGACAGGACGCATTCCACAGGCGCCGAAGCGCGGCGTGATGTTGCCAAAGGCGCCGCTGAAGCGATCCACAGCAGGCTGCAGCTCAGCGGCGAAATCAGCGAGGCTGAGCGTCGCCGAGCTGAGCGCGCCAACTGCCAACAGGCTGTTATCGCCGTAGATCGCGAAGTCGTTCGCATTGCGGCTCGGTACGCGATCCCTGCCCGTCTGCGCAATCTGAGCGAGCGCGTTGAAGAGCGCGCGGTCATTGAAGTTCGGCAGCAGCGGCACGCCTGCTAGGTCAACGACTGGCACAGCTGTCGGCACAGGCGTAGGTGTAGGTTCAGGAGTTGGCGTGTCGGTCGCCGTCGGCACAGGCGTCGGCGTTGGTTCGGGAGTCGGTGTATCAGTCGCCGTCGGCACAGGCGTTGGCGTCGGCTCTGGCGTTGGCGTATCGGTCGCTGTCGGTATAGGCGTCGGCGTCGGCTCTGGTATCGGCGTGTCAGTCGCTGTCGGCTCGGGCATCGGCGTCTCAGTCGGCAGGATGACAATTGGCTCAGGCGTATTCGTCGCCGTCTCGGTTGGGATGACGATCACCGCCTCTGTTGGCGTCGCCGTCGGCGTTTCAGTCGGCAGGACAGGCGTCTCAGTCGGCGGGATGACGATAGGTTCAGGCGTGTTGATCGCCGTCTCAGTCGGCAGGATGATGATCACGTCCGCAGTCGGCGTCGCCGTCGGCGTTTCAGTCGGCAGGATAGGCGTTTCAGTCGGCGGGATGACGATAGGTTCAGGCGTATTGGTTGCCGTCTCAGTCGGCAGCACGATAATCACATCTGCCGTCGGCGTTGGCGTCTCAGTTGGCAATGTCGGCTCAGGCGTGAAAGTGAAAGTTGGGATAGGAGTCGGCGTCTCAGTCGGCGTCGGCGTAATAGTCGGCGAAGGCGTAGCAGTGGCGCCTGGCACTGTGGCAACGACGCCGATGATCTCAAGGAAGGCGACGTTGTTGGTCTCGTCGTATTCGGTCACAACGTTGCCGCTATCCGCGATGATGGTCAGTTGCTGCGAGCCTTCCAGCGAGAAAGCGATCTCGAAGCGCAGCATTTCTTCTTGTCCCGGCTCAAGCACATTGACAGTCGGCTGCGTGACGACGACGCCATTCGGTTGCCGCACAGAGACGAGGAAAATCGGCGCAGCTGCCGCGCCTTGATTGCGCACGGTGACCATCACCACGAGCTGCCCGATGCGCGTGACAGGATCGAGCACAACAGTCGTGCGATCTGCCTCGACGCGGCTGACGATCAGGTCGGGCAAGAGCGGCGTGGCTGTGGCAGTTGGTGTGGCAGATGGCGTCTCAGTGGGCAAGGTGACGCCGGGCGGCGGCGTGAGCGAAGGCGTTGGGCTGGGCGGCGGCGTCGGCGAGAAGGCGAGCGCGGTCTGTGTGGCGAAAATCGCGGTCGAGGTCAGCTGACCGATGGTGACCGGACCTTGTGTCGGCGGCACAAATGGCGACGGCGTGAGCGTGGGCAGCACAATGACAGGTATGGTGCTAGTCGGCGTCGGGAAGAAGAGCGTCGGCAGCGGCGTGAAGGTCGGCGGGATGATGATCTGCGTGCCTGCTAAGACAGTTGGCGACGGCGGAATCGGGACGACGCCGACCGTGTTGCAGACGCCGAGCTGCGTGACGAAAGCGGCGCTCACCCAGCCGACCGAGCCAGCAGCTATCACTTGCAGCCATGAGCGCTCAAGGTTTGTGCCGACCACAGGCAGTTCCGCGCTGAGCGCCAGGTTACCGATGCTCGGATAGTTGGTGCCAGGTCCTGTGCGCAGATTCAAGCCGTTGACGTTGACGCGCGCACGGCAGGTCAGGTCGGCTGTTGGCGTGCGACCAGGCGGCGGCGCCGTGAAGGCAGGGCGCGTGATTTGCGCGTTCGACTGGCGGACGATCAACGTGATGCGCTTTGGATTGCCGCGCGTATTGCCGCGAAAGGCTGTCACTTCGATGATATTCTGTCCAAGCGTGACAGGCGTCCAAGAGAGCAGGCTTTCCAATGGCGAGACGCCTGCAGGATCAGGTGCGGCGATCGCATCCACAATCAAGCCGTTGGCGCGCATCTCAATGCGCGTCACGCCGATGCGATCTGTGGCGCGCACAGCGACCTGCACAGCAGTCTGCACCACCACTTCGCTGTTATCAGCAGGCGCCAGAATTTCTACCTCTGGCACGTCGCTCAGCGCGACGCTGGTAGGCGTGGCAGCCGGCGCAGTGGCAGTCGCCTGCGGCTCGGAAGGCGTGAGGTTGCACGCCAGCGCCGCCAAGGCGAGCATCAACGGCACAAGGACAACGCGCACAGAAAAGGTGCGTATGCAGTGTGGCATGTCCTGAACATCCTTTTGCAAAAGATCGATCTTGCTTGCGCAACAGTCTAGATCAAGCGGCAAGGCACGTCAAATATCAGCGACCTACGTTTGGCATACGCTCTACAAGACAACAGGCGCTCGCCTGCAGAGCGCCTGTTGCCTCAGGAGATAAGGTTAAGGTGTTCGGCTAGTCGCCAGAAGCAGGCGCGGGCGCCGTCTTGGCAGCTCTGCCGTTGGTCGGCGCGATGACCGTCGGATCGCCCAGCACGTACTCAGGATAGCTGACCATGCCGTGTTCGTAGGCATCCAAGCCCATGGCTTCGCCTTCGGCAGGCACGCGCAAACCGACCGTCGCCTTGATGATGGCGAACATGATTGCGCTAGAAGTTAGCACAAAGGCAGCTGCCGCGACCACGCCGATGAGCTGCGAGATCAGCTGCGCTGCGCCGCCGCCGTGCAACAGTCCTGTTTGACCGTGAAAGAGACCGACGGCGAGCGTTCCCCACACGCCTGCAAAGCCGTGAACAGGCACAGCGCCGACGGCATCGTCAACCTTCACGCGCTCCAGCAATTGCGTGCCAAGGAACATGATCACGCCGCCGATCGCGCCGATGATGACTGCCTCGGTCGGCGTGACGAAGGCGCACGGCGCCGTGATCGCCACCAAGCCCGCTAGCGCGCCATTCAGCATCGGCGGCAATTGCGGCTTGCCAACTGCGATCCAGTTGATGAACAAGCCTGCTGCCGCGCCTGCCGCCGCCGCCAAGTTTGTGGTGACCGTGATCAGACCGATAGCCGCGCCGTCAGCGTTCAGCTGCGAGCCGGGATTGAAGCCGAACCAACCGAACCACAGGATGAACACGCCGAGCGTCGCCGCCGTCATGTTATGCCCAACCATCGGCTTGGCGTCCTTGCCGAAGCGCCCAATACGCGGACCGAGGAAAATGGCGCCCATCAATCCGATCCAAGCGCCGGTCGAGTGGACGACGGTTGAGCCTGCGAAGTCTGTGAACGGCGTCTCCAAAGTGGCGAGCCAGCCGCCGCCCCAGACCCAATGTCCGACCACGGGATAGATGACCGCGCTCACGATCAGGCTATAGAGCAAGTAGCCGCGAAACTCAGTGCGCCCGCCCATGGCGCCTGAGGCGATGGTCGCTGCCGTGCCTGCGAAGACCAGCTGGAAGAAGAAGAAGGCGTAGGTCGGCACAGTCAAGTCCGGGTAAGTCTCTGGGATGCCGCTGAGGAAGAACCACTCAGTGCCAAAAAGTGGATTGCCCGCGCCGAACATGACGCCGAAGCCGATTGCACCAAACATGATCGAGGCAGCGGCGAAGTCAAATAAGTTCTTCATCATGATGTTGACCACGTGCTTGACGCTCACGAAGCCTGCCTCTAGCAAGGCGAAGCCGGCTTGCATGAAGAAGACGAGGAAAGCGGCGATCAACAGCCAGACTGTATCCAAATTCGCCTCAAACTTGGCGAGACGCGCCGCCAGATCGTCTTCCTGAGCAACTTGCTTGCCCGTCTCAGCTGCGGCAAGGCTTGCCGCTGGCGCTGATGGCGCGGCTTCTGCAACGCGCTGATTGGCACTGGCAGGCGCCACGAGCGCTCGGCTCAGCAGGAAGGCGAGCGCGAACAAGACCAGCGCCTGCAGCACTGTCCGAGTTGTGATACGACGTCTCTTCAGCATTTCGATGCTCCTTCGGTCATGCGTCCAACAGACCTGTGAATGGACTCGACGTAACAGAGCATAGAGGATTATTTTGAGCGCTGTTACGTACGCTTTGCCACAACTTTTCAAAGGTAAACCTCAGCATTTTGCCGAACGAGATATTCGTCTAGCGCAATGCCTGACAGAATGCCGAAAAAAGGCGCGCTCAGCTTGTGCAAGATATCTCAAACGCGCTTTGGGCAGGTCGCCACTTGGTCAGCGCGCTCAGCCCTGCTATGATTATGGGCTATGTCTGAGTATATCTCGCTGAATCCTGAATACGGTCTCGATCCTGACCTCGTCACGCTCATCACCAATCTCGATCTGGCGCCCGAAGGCGTCGAGCGCTACGCCAATCGCGCGGAAGGCGAGGAAGGCTCGCCTTTGGCGCAATTTTTGTTCCAGATCGAAGGCTTGGCAGCGCTGGAGATTGACGGCAAGCGCTTGATCGTGCGCCGTGCGCCCGAAGTGGAATGGCACGCGCTCTTGGATGAGATCGCCGCAGCACTCAAGGAGTTCTTTCTCTGATGAAACGCGAATACGTCCGTTGGTACAGTCCATCGCTCAATCGAGAGATGGAAATGCTCGTCTTTGGGCATGGCGGCGCGCGCGTGATCGGTTTTCCAACGTCCAAAGGGCGCTTTTATGAGCTGGAAGATTTCGGCATGGTCGCGGCGCTCGCCGATCACTTCGAGAACGGCTGGCTGCAGATGTTCTGCGTCGAAGCGCTCGATTGGGAACATTGGTACGCTTTCTGGGCGCATCCATCAGGACGCGCCTATCGCTACGCTCAGTATGACGGCTATCTGTACAATGAAGTGCTGCCGTTCACGCGCTATGTCAATCCCAATCCGTTCTTGATCACGCTTGGCGCGAGCTTTGGCGCTTACCACGCCATGAATTTCGGCTTGAAGCATCCTGACGCGGTCAATCGCGTGCTTGGGCTGAGCGGCTTGTACGATATTCGCGCCATGACAAGCGGCTACAGCGACGAGAACGTCTACTACAATAATCCGATGCAATTCATCGCCAATGAACGTGAGCCATGGCGGCTTGAAGCGCTGCGCCGCATGGACATCATCATGGCGACCGGCAGAGAAGATCGGCTGATCGAGAGCGCGCGTGCGCTCTCAGGCTTGTTATGGAGCAAAGGCATCGGCAATGCGCTGCGCGAATGGGACGGCTGGTCGCACGATTGGCAGTACTGGTTCAAGATGGTGCGGCTGTACATCGGCGGACACGACTGAGTGCGCGTCCTGTTCCTGTTTCTAGATGGCATTGGTCTTGGCGAGGACGATCCAAGTCTGAATCCGTTCGCTGCAGCGCGCTTGCCAACGCTGCAAGCGCTCAGCGGCGGATATAAATGGTTGCGCAGTACGCCGCGCCTCGACTCAGGACGCGCTGCTTTCATCCCGACCGATGCACAGCTCGGCGTGGCAGGCAGACCGCAAAGCGCGACAGGACAAGCGACGATCCTGACAGGGCGCAATGTGCCTGCTGCGATCGGCGCGCACTACGGACCGCATCCGAACGACGCCATTCGCGCTATCTTGGCGCAAGGCACCTTGTATACATGGCTGCAAGCGCGCGGACTATCTTGTGCGCGCCTTGACGCACATCCGCCGCATTACCTCACCGAGCTTGAGCGCGGCAAGCGTCTGTACACTGCTATGCAGTATGCGGCGTATGTAGCGCAGGTGCCGCTGCCAACGTTGGACGATTTGCAGGCGTGTCGCGCGCTCAGCGCCGACCTTCTGGGCGACGGCTGGCACAGCGTCCTAGGGCTGCGCGACGTGCCTATCCACACACCGTCTCAGGCAGGCGCGCTCTTAGCAAGCCTAGCGCGTCAGCGCGCGTTCAGCCTTTTTTCGACGTGGATTACGGATGAGATCGGTCATCACCGCGA
Source organism: Anaerolineae bacterium (assembly GCA_034436235.1). GTDB lineage: Bacteria > Chloroflexota > Anaerolineae > Aggregatilineales > UBA2796 > CP2-2F. The sequence continues at coordinate 9,267 of DAOTWB010000043.1, read as the reverse complement.
TCTGGCGCGCGGCGTCGCCTTTTTAGAGCGCTTTGATGCTGTCCTAGCAGGTCTGCTGGACGCTTGGGACGATTCTGAAGGCGTGATCGTCATCACAAGCGATCACGGCAACCTCGAAGATACCTCACATCGCAAGCATACTGAGAACGCGGTGCCGACGCTCATCGTCGGCGCAGCGCGCCACCAGATCGCCGATCAGATCAACGCACTGACCGATCTGACGCCCGCCATTTTGAAGTTATTCGGCTAGTCGGCAGCTTGCGCAGCAGACGCGATGCGCTGAGTACGTCCGCTCAGGCGCTGCGGCAGCGCTAGCGCCAGAAGACCTGCTAGAAGCGCGCCGAAGGCGACCACTTGAAAAGTCGCCTGAATGCCGATGCCGCTGAAGGCGCTGCCTTGAATGCCATCGGCGAGGAAGCCGATCAGCGCGTTGCCGATGGCGCCTGCGCCGAAGATCAAGCCAAGCGCCAGACCTGCTGCGAAGCCTTTGGCGTTCGGCAGCAAGCTCTGCGCCATGACGACGGTCAGCGGAAAGCTGGCGCCGAGCAGCGCGCCTGCGCCTAGCGCCAAGAGCAACGCCGCCAAGCCTTCTGCGCTTGGCAGCAAGAAGAGCAACGGCGCGCCGAGTCCGACGCTCAGAGCGATCATGCGCCGCCTGTCGTGGCGATCCGCCAATGTGCCGAGCAGCACGCCGCTGAACGCTGAGGCGATCCAATACAAGCTGGTCAGGAAGCCATACTGCTCTACTGACCAGCCGCGCCGCTCGAATAGAATTGGCACGAAGTTCACTACGCCGATGTGCGAGATGCTGCGCATCAAGAGCATCGCCAAGAACAAGACGAACGTGCCGAACATCGCCATAGTGAAGGCTTGGCGCGCTCTGGGCGCGTCGTCCTGCGCATTTTGCGCGGCGTGCGCCGCGCGTCGGCTTGGGATGCGGCTCGCCATCAGCAAGACGGCGGGCAACGCTGCAAGGCTCAAGGTCAATAGCGCGGGCAAATTCTCAGCCACGCTCGGGCGCAGGCGAATCGCGCCTTCCACATTCAAGGTCAGGGCTGCCAACAAAATGCCTGCCACCGATGGACCTGTGCCTAGGCCGATCTGCCCGAACAGGAAGAACAGACTGCTGTTGCGCGCAGCGCGGCTCTGCTGCGCTGTTGAGGCGTACATCGTGCCGACAGGATGAAAAGCTGCGCTGCCGAGCGCCGCTGAGCAATAGAAGAACAATGTCAGCAGACCGTTAGCTGAGAGCGCCGCGACGAGCGCTGCCGACATGCTCAGCGCAGTCCAAGCCACGCCAAGCGCAGCCAGCCAACGTCCGCCTGTGCGATCTGTCACCACGCCAAAGAATGGCTGCGCGACAGCGCCGATCAGCTCGCGCAGGCTGATCGCCAAGCCGATGGCAGCCGCGTTCGCGCCTAAGAAATGCGTGCCAACAAAAGCGAGCATGACCGGTCCCATGCTCATGAAAACGTCGTTGGTCAAATGTCCGATCAAAACAGCGTAGAACAGCAGGCTGCGTGGCAATTGCACAGAAAGCGCTCCTTATGAGGACGCAGAAGAGTGTAACACACAATCAGAAAGGCGGCACGTGCCGCGAGAGCCGAAGCCGAGTAAGCGTACAATCCTCGGCGTGATGAGTTGCTCTCACTGCCAAACCGCTTGATCTGAACATTTAGACACGCTTAGGCTACCAACCGCTCGCCTTGAAGATCGTCTTCAGAAAAGCCGTGCGCTCTGCCGCCGTCATCGGACGCGGACGCGCGTAATCCTCGATCAGCCCTGTGAAGAGCTGCACTGAGAGCAAACGTCCCTGATAAATGATCAACTTATCGGCGAACATCTGGCGCGTGCCGAGCGACTGCATCTGATCGAAGAACAGGTTGCCCAAGCCGAAGTGAATGAACGCGCCGCCTTGCCACGCTGTGAAAGCGAAGCCTTGCGGCTGATGCGCCTGACTGCCGATCACGACATCCGCGCCCATTGCAGCGTATTTGCGAAAAAAAGCATCTTGCGCAGGCGGTGCGTTGTACTGATACAACTCTTGATACTGTACAGTCATCACCACAATATCGGCGAGCGCTTTCAGGCGCGGAATCTCGCGCCTGAGGTAGTCATCATCGCAGCGCGCCGCACCGGGACGCGCTTCAGTCGCCCACGCGCCGCTCGGTCCAACTGCGTTGCAGCCAATGAAGGCGATCAGGTTGCCGTTGTGCTTGCGAAAAGCAGCGCGCTGTGCATCCGCTTGATTTTTGCCGTCGCCGAAGTACGGAATCTGATACGCCGCGTAGATCGCCAGCGCGTTCAAGAATGCATCCGTTCCCCAATCATTGACGTGATTGCCTGTCAGCTCGATCACGTTCACGCCGATGGCGTGCAGCAGCTCGAAATAGCGCTCACGGCTGCAAAAGCGCAGGCTTGTCGAGGCAGGATCAGGATACGGACAGTTCTTGGCGAAGGCAACTTCATTGCTGACGTGCAGGACCTCTGATAAAAACGGCGCGATATCTCGCGCCGGATAGAGGATGCCTTGCGTTTCCATCTTCCAAGCGGTAGCGCGTGTCAGCGCTGTGACGCCTGTCAAGATGAGCGACGTCAAGCGCGTTGGATCGCGATTGGTCGGCAGCCACGCCCCTGCCGCTAAAATGGCTTGCGTCACCGCTTGCACTGCCGCCGCGTCCGCGCCGACCACGCCGAAGGTATCCGTCATGCTCCACTGATCGACCGAGACCGAGCGGCTCAGGATGTTCACGCCGTCCACACTGAGCGCCTTCAAGGTCGGATTGAGTTGCTCAAACGGCACAATTGACCACGCGTTGCGCAGTTCCCACAGGCGCGGCGCCAGAATTTCCTCAAGCACCACCTCGGTCGGTGTGTTTGGCGCAGGCTCGCCCAAGCCGCTGATCAGCCAGCGGCGCACTTCCTCAGTCATCACCAGAATTGGCGGCTGTCCGCTCTCGCTCAGCGCGCTGAGCGCCGCCAGATCGCCGCGCCAGAAGCGCTGAATATCCGCTACGCTGATCCGCTCAGCCGTCGAGACGAACGGCACGACAGGCACGTACACCCAGCGCGCTAGGAGCAGAGTCGGCGTATTCGGCGGCACGCGCACGAGCTGCACTTGCGCAGTAGCAGCGTCGCTCAGCACCACTTGACCGTTCGCGATCAGCGGCGTGAAGACCTCAGCGAGCGTAGGCGGCACGCCATCAGCGATGAAGACGCGGATCGCGCTTAGCGGCGGTGCAGGTTGAGTTGGCGGCGCGGCAGGCGTCGGTTGCTGCGCGATCTCGGCAGCCGTCGCCGTCACCACAGGCTCAGACGTCGCTTGTGGCGCCTGTGTAGGCTCGGCTGGCGGCGCAATTGGACTGATCTTAGGCGCTACCGCGTTCAGAGTCGGCGTTGGCGGCGGACGCGTGCCGCGCGCAAAGCAGCCGCTCAGCATGAGCGCACATAGCAGCCAAATAAGAGCGTGCCGTGCTGAGCGCAGTGTGTTCATGGCATCATCTCCAGCACATCTAGTGCGTAGCGTCCGAACACGACGAGCGCAGCGAGCGCGAAGTTATAGACGAAATGCGCCACTATTGCCACAGTGGTGTTGTAGCGTTGCCTTGCCCAACCGAAGCCGAGCGAGACGACGAAAATGATGCCGAGCGCAGGCGTGAAGGCGTATTGCGTGTGTGTGAGCGCGAACACAGCGCTGGTGAGCCAATTGCCGAAGATCGGCTGCAGCGCGCCGCGAAAAGCGATCTCTTCGCCAATTGCCGCCGTGAAAGCGACCCAGAAGGCTGTGCTGAGCGTCTCGATGTTATCGGCGATCAAGCCGCTCAGCTCGGTCTGCTGCTCGATCACATCCGGCGGCAAGAGCAGCTGCCACAAGATGCTGAGCGCATAGACTGTCCAGAATAGGATGAATGCCACGCCGAAGCCGATGTACAGCTCGCGCAAGGTCGGTGCGCGCAAGGCGAGCCGCTCCACAACTGCCGAGAGCGTGCGCCGCGTGCCGAGTCCGACGCCGAGCGCGCCGAACAGCGTGAAGATCAGCATTTGCGCCAACATATTTTCCACGCGCAGCACGTCCTCGCGCGCTTGCAACGATTCACGCAAGCCGCTCAAGCCATCGGCGAGCGCGTAATTCAGCAGGCTATTGGCGATCAGGTAAACGCACAGGACAAGCGCCGTGACATGCAACGGCGAGTCGGCTTTGAAGCCGCTCTTGGGCAGCCACGTTGCAAGGCGCAGGCGCGCAGGTCGCCATAGCGGCAGGCTCGCCAGCGCAGCGAGCGCGACGCTCAGCGCCACAGCGCTCGGATTCGGCTCCAGCGAGAGCGTCAGGAGCACTAAGCCCGCATTGGCGGCGAGCAACGCGCTGTACAGCAGCGGCTGCCAGCGCGGACGCTGCTCGGCATAGTTGGCGACCAGCACTAGGACGCCCAGTGCAAGGAGAATCGGCATGGCTCACGGCATTTCCGAACGATAGACCTTGATCCAACTATAGCGTGACGCACAGCCCGATCCAAATTTCAGCGTGCAGCCGTCGTTTGCCGCTCACATGCTAAAGATGAACGGATTGAAGTCCGTGTTGCGGTCGAAGTAATCCTCGTCCTCAGCGCGCTTCAAGCTGTTCACAATCAGGTAAGTGAGCGGCGTGAATAAAACTTCCACTGCGACCTTGAACACATAATTCGAGACAAAAATGGTGAAGACGAGGTCAGGCGGCAGCGCAGTCTCAGGCGCAAAAATGGCGATGGGCAAGGCGATCAAGAAAGCGATCACCACGAAGACGCCAGTATCCACCGCCTGCCCGACCAGCGTCGAGCCGATAGTGCGCGTCCACAGATAGCGTCCATTCGTCCAGACTTTCATCTTGGCAAGCACGAAAGAATTGACGAACTCGCCGGCGAAGTATGCCAGCAAACTGGCGATCACGATGCGCGGCGTCTGACCGAGAATCAGGGCGAAGCTCTGATCGCGCGTCCAGCTCGGCACGCCTTCAATGACGTCCCACTGCGGATCAGGCGGCAGCGCCTGCACAAACGAGAGCGTGAGCGCCATCACGGCGATCCAAAAGAAGCCGATCCAAATCACGCGGCGCGCGCGTTTGTAACCGTAGACTTCGGTCAGGATATCGCCGAAGATATAGGCGAGCGGAAACAACAACGTGCCGCCATCGAAGGTCAGCTGACCGAACGCCACGATTTTGGTCGAGGCGATATTGCTGATCAACAGCACAGCCACAAAGGCTGCCGTCACGATATCTATGTAGCGGTAAGCGCGTCCAACAGCTTGAGCAGTCATCAGGATGAACAGTCCTTTCTGAAGCACAGAGCGATGTAATAGCTGCCACGCGCAAGACAGGCGCGCGCAGCCGATCCGACATTATGGCATGAGACATCAGATGGCGCTAGAGTGTGCGTCCGACGATGGCGGTCACTTCGAAGAAGACTTCGCCTTGCACACCGTTCACATCGCGGACGGTCAGCACGTCGTAGTAGCGCTCGTCGTGGACGATCAAGCGCTGCTGCAATGCTTGCAGACTCAAGGCGCGCAGCAGCTCATATTCTTCGCGGACGGCGATCACCTTGAAGGCGGTCTCAGGGCTGCGTCCGTCGCCGCTGCTGAGCAAGGCGCTGATCAAGCCGCGCGCAAAGCGCAGATGCCACTCGGCGCGCGCTTCATCTTCCAGCTTTTGGTAGATATACGCCATGATCAAGTGCAGTGGCGCGTGCAGATAATCAGCGGCGATCAGCTGCTCGCAGCGCACAGCCGCCGCCGACCAGTTTTCAGCGCTGATCAGCTCGACCAGCTCGGCATCAGCCGCGCCGCTGCGATACGGATCGTACTGTGGCGTGCGCGTATAAGCCTGCCGCAAGGCGTTGAAATCGGCGCGATGGATATCGTTGAGCGCGACTGCCAGCAGTTGTGCGTAGTCCATGTGATCATCCGAAGAGCTGCGCCGAGTCGTTCTCGGCGGCGCTGAGTGTGTAAACGACGCGCCGTGCCGCGGCAGCGGATTCTTGTAAGGCGTGCCGCAGGCGCGTCAGGGCGGGCAGTACAACGTCGAGCATCTCATCGTAGAAGGCTTGCGCGCCTTCGCCGCGCCAAGCGCCGCGCCGCAGCTGATCCAAACAGCCTGTCATGAGCCGCTGCAGCGCATTCAGGTCGTCGGCATGGCGCTCGAAGGCACGCTCGATGGCAGCAAGCTCATCGTAGTTGCCCTGAATGATCGGTGCGCTCATAGAATCTCGCTTTCCCAAGATAAGACCGATGTGTATGTTATCACAATTGCTCAATTCGATCAACGGCTCGGCATAGCGCGCTTTTTGGCAGATCGCTCGCTATAATAGCTGCCAAAATGACTTTGAGAGGATTTTCACAGATGAGTTTGACCAAAGTAGAGCGGGTCGCTGTGATCGGCGCAGGTACGATGGGCAGCGGCATTGCGCAGGTGAGCGCGACCAGCGGCTTTCACACGACGCTGATCGACATCAGCGCTGAGGCGCTCGCACGCGCTAGGCAGAGCATCCAACAGAGCGTAGAGAAGCTCTTCAGCAAGGGCAAAATAGATGAGACAGCGCGCCAAAACGCGCTGGAAGGCATGGTCAGTGGCACAGACCTAGCGCTGGCGGCGGATGCCGACCTGATCATCGAGGCTGCCACTGAGAACAAGCCGCTCAAGCTCAAAGTGTTCGCCGAGCTGGACGCGCTGGCGAAGCCGAGCGCGCTGCTGGCTTCCAACACATCCTCGATCTCGATCACTAGCCTTGCGGCTGCTACCAAACGACCGAGTCAGGTGATCGGGATGCACTTCATGAATCCTGTGCCGATCATGCCGTTGGTCGAGCTGATTCGCGGTTTGGATACGAGCGCGGAGACAGTCGCTGTGGCGCTTGAAGTGTGCCGCGCCATGGGCAAGACGGCGCTTGAGGCGAACGACTCGCCAGGCTTCATCGCCAATCGCATTCTGATGCCGATGATCAACGAGGCGATCTTCTGCCTGATGGAAGGCGTTGGCACAGCGGAAGCCATTGACGGCGTGATGAAGCTGGGCATGAATCATCCGATGGGTCCGCTTGCACTCGCCGATTTCATCGGATTAGATGTCTGCCTCGCCATTCTGGAAGTGCTGCACAGCGAGCTGGGCGAAGACAAATATCGTCCGTGTCCGCTCTTGCGCAAGATGGTGGCGGCAGGTCACTATGGGCGCAAAACAGGACGCGGCTTTTACACTTACACAACATAGCGAGAGGACGAGACGATTGCGCGGATTGTATTTTGAGAAGACGTTGACGCTGCGCCACGATCTGCCTGAGCCTGAGCCAAAAGCGAACGAGGCTCTCATCAAGTTGCGGCTAGCAGGCATCTGCCACACTGATCTCGAGCTGACGCGCGGTTACATGGGCTTCACAGGCGTGTTGGGTCACGAGTTCGTGGGCGAGACTTTGGCGGATTACGGCAGCTTTGCGGCAGGCACGCGCGTGGTCGGCGAGATCAACGTCGCGTGCGGCGTGTGCGATTTTTGCCTTGCCAATGTGCCGAGCCAATGCCGTAATCGTGTTACGCTTGGCATAGATCGCTATGACGGCGTCTTCGCGGATCGCTTTCGGCTGCCTGTGCGGAATTTATACGCCGTGCCTGAGACGATCAGCGATGAGGCGGCAGTTTTTGTCGAGCCATTGGCGGCAGCGCTGCAAATTCCAGAGCTAGTGCCGATCGCGCCGTCGCAGCGCGTCGTTTTGCTGGGCGCGGGCAAGCTAGGCTTATTGGCGGCGCAAGTGCTGCGGCAGCTAGGTTGCGAGTTGGTAGTAGTGGCGCGGCGCGCACGTCCGATCGGTTTGCTGGAGAAGTGGCAGATTTCCTATGTGGATGCGCGACGCGCCGATTGGCTAGATCGCATCGGGCGCAGGAGCGCGCATGTGGTGGTGGATTGCACAGGCAATGCCGAAGGTTTCGCCAGCGCGCTCGAGATCGTGCGTCCGCGCGGCACAGTGGTGCTGAAAAGCACGTATAGCGGTCTGCCGAACGCTGACCTGACTCGCGTAGTGGTGGACGAGATCAAAGTCATCGGCAGCCGTTGCGGTCCGTTCAGCGCGGCGATTCGGCTGCTGGAAAAGCGCCTGATTGACGTTGAGTCGCTGATCGAGGCGATCTATCCGCTCGAAGATAGCCTTGCTGCCTTCGAACACGCCAGCAGCAGCGGCGTCTTGAAAGTTCTCCTGAGACCTTGAACTGAGGAATTAAAATGCTCCCGGATATTGTCATCGCACAACGTGCGCAGTTGAAGCACATTCATCACATCGCTGAGCAGATGGGCTTGACGCCTGACGACCTTGACCTATATGGCAGTCCGTACGTCGCCAAGCTGCGCCTTGAAGCGCTCAGCAAGCTGCAAGAGCGACCGAACGGACGTTACATTGACGTGACAGCCATCACGCCGACGCCGCTGGGCGAAGGCAAGACGACCACAGCCATCGGTCTGGGGCAAGCCATGCGGCACATCGGCAAGCGCGCTGTGGTCACGCTGCGGCAACCATCGCAAGGTCCAACCTTCGGCATCAAAGGCGGCGCCGCCGGCGGCGGCTATGCGCAGGTTGTGCCGATGGAAACCTTCAACCTGCACCTGACGGGCGATATTCACGCCGTGAGCGCAGCCAACAACTTACTGGCCGCCATGTTGGATAACAAGCTGATGCGCGGCAATCCATTGCGCATCGATCTTGATAGCATCACGTGGAAGCGCGTGGTGGATATCAACGATCGCGCGCTGCGCCGCATCATCATCGGTCTGGGCGGCAAGACGGAAGGCGGCGTGATCCGCGAGACAGGCTTCGATATCGCGGTCGCCAGCGAGGTGATGGCGATCCTCGCCCTGACGACGTCGCTACGCGACATGCGCGAGCGGCTCGCTCGGATCGTGGTCGCCTTCACTGAAGATAAGCAGCCTGTCACAGCCGAGCAGATCGGCGCGGCAGGCGCGATGGCTGCGCTGTTGAAAGAAGCCTTGCGTCCGAATCTGCTGCAGACGCTTGAGAACACGCCTGTGCTTGTCCACACGGGACCATTTGCAAACATTGCGCACGGCAATAGCAGCATCCTCGCCGATCAGTTCGCGATCAAGTGCGCCGACTACGTGATCACAGAGAGCGGCTTCGGCGCGGATATTGGCGCGGAGAAGTTCTTCAATATCAAATGCCGCTACAGCGGTCTGACGCCTGATGCAGCCGTGCTAGTGGTCACAGTGCGCGCGCTCAAAGCGCACAGCGGACGCTATCG
>DAOTWB010000042.1:0-14922 GCA_034436235.1 Anaerolineae bacterium | reverse complement strand
GAGGATGATTTTCTCATGTACGAACCGAAGCCTGAGCATAAGTTCAGTTTTGGCTTGTGGACGGTTGGCAACGTCGGGCGCGATCCGTTTGGCGAGCCGACGCGCGCCGCGCTGACGCCTGTCCAGATCGTGCATCTATTGGCGGAAGTAGGCGCTTGGGGCGTGAATTTTCACGATAACGACCTTGTGCCGATAGATGCTACGCCTGCCGAGCGCGATCAGATCGTGCGCGACTTCAAGGCGGCGCTGGCGGCGACAGGTATCGTTGTGCCAATGGCGACCACCAACTTGTTCTCGCATCCGATCTTCAAAGACGGCGCGTTCACTGCCAACGATCCTGCTGTGCGCGCCTATGCACTGCAGAAGACCATCAACGCTATTGAGCTAGGCGTGGAACTCGGCGCTACCGTGTACGTTTTCTGGGGCGGACGCGAAGGCACAGAGAGCGATAGCGCTAAAAGTGCGCTCGATGCGCTCAAGCGCTACCGCGACGCGATCAACTTTCTGTGCGCTTACGTCAAGGATCAAGGCTACACCTTGCGCTTCGCCTTAGAGCCGAAGCCGAACGAGCCGCGCGGACACATCTTCTTGCCAACCGTCGGCGACGCGCTCGCCTTCATTGCCACGCTCGATCATCCTGAGATGGTTGGCGTGAATCCTGAAGTGGCGCACGAGCATATGGCAGGCTTGAACTTCACGCACGGCGTGGCGATGGCGCACGCGGCAGGCAAGCTCTTCCATATTGACCTGAACGATCAGCTCTTCGGGCGCTACGATCAGGACTTCCGCTTCGGCAGCGTGATGCCTAAGCAAGCCTTCTATTTGGTCAAGTTCCTTGAGGATATCGGCTATAGCGGCAGCCGTCACTTTGACGCGCACGCTTTCCGCAGCAGCAACTATGAAGATGTCAAAGCCTTCGCGCGCGGCTGCATGCGCACCTATCTGATCCTGAAGGAGAAAGCGGCGCAATTCAACGCCGATCCTGAAGTGCAGCAGCTGCTGGCTGAGATCAACGCGGACGACGGCGCGTTCAAATATCTTGAGGCAGGCTACAGTCGCGAGTCGCTCGCCAAGTTGCGCGCCGCCACCTTCGATCGCGCCGCGCTAGGCAGCCGCGACCTGCCTTACGAGCGCCTTGACCAAATCACAATGGACATTCTATTCGGCGTGCGTTAGCCTATAGGCAAAATTGCTGAAACGGTAGGTGCGATCATGCTGCCTGAGCTGTTGGAACGCTTGAAGCATCCTGATCAATGGGTGCGCATCGAGACCTTGCGAATCCTAGCGATGGTCGAAGAAGTGCGCGCGCTGAACGCCATTGCGCAGGTCTACCGAACCGATCCTGAGCCGGGCGTGCGCCAAGTGGCGCATTGGGCAGGGCGGATCATCTACGCTGCCAAGCGCAGCGCACAGACATCCGTCACGACGAGCGCGCCTGCGCTCACTGAGCGTCAGGAAGCTTTCCTGCACAGCTTGATCGAGAAAGATCATCGCACCTACGATCTGATGCAGCTCAGCCTGCAGCGCGAGCAGCTGCGCGAGACGCGCCCGAGCGCGCCGCCTGCGCTGCCGCCTAGTCAAGCGCCGCTCGATCTGATGCGCCTGTTGGACGAAGGACTTTCAGAGGACTTTTTCAGCTGAGGTGCTGCCATGCGCGATCCGTTGGAAATATGGCTAGGGCGCCTGCGCGATCCTGACGCTGCCGTGCGCCGTCAAGCGATACGCCAGATCGAGCTGATCGGCGATCCGCGCGCTTTGGGCGCTCTGGCGCAGTGCTTCGCGCTCGATCCTGACCTTGAAATCCGCAAACTGGCTCAGAATGCAGGCAAGACCATCTATCAAGCCGTCGAGCGCCGACTCGCAAACGAGCGCCGCCACGCTTCGCCGAATCCATCGCCAGATCATTCTTGAAGTCACCAAAGGATTGCTAGGCTATGGTGAGCCGCTTGGTGGAGTACCACATCCAACGCCTGAACGATAAAGACCCAGCTATCCGCTTGAAAGCGATTAACGAGCTACGTCTGCTCGGCGACCCTGCCGCTTTGCCCGCCCTTGAGCGCGTCTTCCGCAACGATAGCGATCCCGAAGTGCGCAAGGCAGCGCAGCGCGCAGGGCGCGAGATTTACGACAAGAGCGTCGCCAATCGAGGCGACCAAAAATCCGAATAGGCTTGCGGCGATTCAGCGTTGACTTGCCGCAAAAAGTAGCGTTACAATGCCTGCGATTTTGCTCTACACATGCTAAGGAGTCATCCGTGAGCGCAACCGCACTCTCATCCCTAAACGCACCATCTGAGGCAGCCGCGCCCGATGCGTCTGCGCTGTCCGATGCGCTTTCTGCCGTGTCTGCGGCGTCCGTTGCGCCGCTCAGCTTGTCAGTGGTCGCCATCAAACGGCGTTACGAAGAAGATGAGGACGATCTAGAGGTCGAGGAAGACGCCTTCGACGACGAAGAAGACTTCGACGATGAGGAAGACTTCGACGACTTCGATGATGACGAAGAAGACTTCGACGACGAGGAAGACTTCGACGACTTCGATGACTTCGACGACGAGGACGATTTCGAGGACGACGAGGAGCTTGAGGATCGGCTGCACATGGGCTACCTGCTGCGGCAGGTAGTCTAATTGGCAGGCGCTCGATGAACGTCCTGTTTGCCGCGGCGGAAATGACGCCGTTCGCCAAAGCAGGCGGTCTGGCGGATGTAGTGGGCAGCCTGCCCAAGGCGCTGCGCAGCATGGGCGTAGATGCGCGCGTGGTGATGCCTTTGCACGGCTTCATCGAGCGCGGACGCCACAACATCGCCTATGCCTTCCACTATCAGTTCGGCAGACGGCGCGGTGTGGCAGATATCTACGTCCATCACACCACAAGGGACGGCGTGCCAGTTTACTTCCTTGAGAGCTATCCGTTCTTCGGGCAAGGCTGGCAGCTTTACACAGACACTGAGTGGGATCGGCAGCGCTTCATCGCCTTCAGCGAGTTCACACTCGCTTTGGCTTGGCAACTAGCGCAGCGCGAAGGCTGGAAGCTGGACGTGCTGCACGTCCACGACTGGCACACGGCGCTCGGCAGCTTTCTGGTCGCGCACAGCCGCTTCGATGCATTCTGGCAGCCTGTTGGCACGGTGCTGACCATTCACAACATGGGCTATCAAGGCGATTGGTCAGGCGGCGCGCTCTTCGACGCCGGCATTCCTGCGCGCACGCAGCCTGACCTGCTCTTTCACGGCAAGAGCGACAACTTGCTGGCGATCGCCATCGCTTATAGCGACATGATCACGGCGGTCAGTCCGCGCTATGCTGAGGAAATTCAATATCCGCGCTTTGGCGAAGGCTTGGAAGCGCTCGTCCGTTGGCGTGCGCACGGCGGCGACGTCATGGGCATCCTGAACGGCTTGGATGTGGAGCGCAACGATCCTGCCGCTGATCCTGCCTTGCTGCATCCGTTCAGCGCACAAGACCTTGCGCCGCGTCCCATGAACAAAACGGCGCTGCAGGCGCAGCTCGGCTTGCCGCGCCGCGCTGACGTGCCGCTGATCGGCGCCGTCACGCGCCTGACCGCGCAAAAAGGCTTCGATCTCGCGATCCCTGCCTTGCATCGCCTGCTGGCGGATGAAGACGTGCAGGTGATCGTCTTGGGCAGCGGCGAAGGCTACCTTGAAGACGGCTTGCGCACGCTAGAGTACACCTATGGCAGCCGTATGCGCGCTGTGATCGGCTACGATACTATCCTTGCGCAGCGCATTTACGCCGCAAGCGACCTGTTCCTGATGCCGAGCCGCTACGAGCCGTGCGGCACCAGCCAGATGATCGCCATGCGCTACGGCGCGCTGCCTGTCGTGCGCGAGACAGGCGGCTTGGCGGATACCGTGCAAAACTACGACAACGGCGACGCTGAGATCGGCACAGGCTTCGTCTTCCTGTGGGAAACGCCTGAGGCAGTGCTTGGCACGTTGCGCTGGGCGCTAGAGACCTATCGCTACCGTCCTGAGGCGTTCCGGCGGATGCAGCTGCGCGCCATGCAGCGCGATTTTAGTTGGCACAAGAGCGCGGCTGAGTACGTCCGCGTGTATGAGCGCGCTTTCAAGCGGCATCGCGGCTAGGCTTCGCCGTGCAGGATGGCGCCTGCTTCGCGGCTTGGCTCGCGCACGCGATTCAGGTTGAACAACACGCCGCCTGCAATGCGCAAGCCGCCGCTGATGAACAGCACAGTCGGAATATCGAACTGCTCTGCCAACCAGACGCCTGCCAAAGGCGCGGCAAACAAGCTGAGATTCAGCACGGCGTTGTACCAGCTCATGTATGTGGCGCGATGCTCGCCTGCGCCCAGCTTCAACATCACGTTCAAGCTGCCCAGCTCCATGCCCGGATGGAACAGATTGACGAGCCAGTTGATGAACAAGATCGCCGTCAGGTCAGGGAAGAGCGCGATGCCGACTGGAAAGAGCCACGTCAGCAAGCTGGCTGTGCGCAACGCCCATGAGTAGCTGCGCCGCCGCAACAGACGCACCCAGAGCAAGTTGCCCATCACCACGCCCGCGAAACCGACCGCTGAGTTGAAGCCGATCCACGCATCGGAAGCGTTGAGCGTCTCGATGTAATAGACGGTGAAGAGCGCCACAGGCAAAGTCAAGCCTGCGTGATAGACGAGCGAGTTGAAGAGCATCCGTCCGATGTTGGCGTTCAGCTGCGCAGGCGGCACGTCGGCGGCGCGCATCGTTTTATGCACAACGGTCGGCAAGGCGTGCGACTCAGGCAGGATCAATCGGTTCAGGTAATGCTGGCTGCCCAGCGAGACCAAGAAGCCGAAGGCGTACATCAGCTGGTAGTTGAGCGGAAACGGCGCGCTATCTAGCCATAGACCTGCCAGCGAAGAGGTGACCACAATGCCAACTGCCCAGAGGATCTGCCGCACAGAGAAGACCGTGGCGCGTTGCCGCTCAGGGATGATATCCGCCAAGAGCGCTTGAAAGCCGTTTGTGAAGAAGATCGTGGGCAAGCTGAGCAAGATCACCAGCGCTACGAGCCAAGCTGCCGCGTCTTGTGGAAACAAGATCGGCAAGAGCGCGATAGCGCCTGTGCCAATGCGCGTCAGGAGCAGGCTGCCGAAAATCCAGCGCCTGCGATTGGGCAGCCGCTCTAGCAAGCGCGCCGACGGAATGCTGAACATTGCCGAGACGAGCGCAGGGATCGCGCTCAGCAAAGCGACCAGCTCCTTGCCGCCGCCTGCGCGCACTACAAAAGCGGCGTGGAAGGTGACGATGGCGCCCAGCACGCTCGCAAAAGCGATCTCGATGTACAGATAGCGAATGTTGCGTTGTGTGACGGCGTCTACAGTCGGATCGACAATGCGATTGCCAAGCAACAGCCGCGAGAAAAAGGTCATGTGCGGTCTTTTCGCTTTCCTGAAGTCTTCAGATCGGCTCTATGCTAACACAAATTGGCGCGCGCGCTCAGCTTTGCCGCACTTGTGCCACAATTTCATCGCCTTGCAGCCATGCCACAGGCATGAACGGCGTGTTGTGCGCTATGCCGATCTGTCCCGCGCGATCGAGCAAGATCAAGCCGCCTTCGCCGCTGAATTTCTGCCCGAGGATGGCGAGCGCCGCCTCAGCCGCTGCCTGCGGTGCGTGCTGCTCCAAAAGCGTCACGGCGCGGAAAGTGAGCAAGGCGCGGATGATTCCCTCGCCTAGCCCTGTGGCACACGCTGCGCCAAGCGCGTTATCCGCCCAGGCGCCTGCGCCCGGCAGCGGCGAATCGCCCACGCGCCCTGCCAGCTTGCCGCGCACGCCGCCTGTCGAGACTGCGACAGCCACATTGCCCGCCGCGTCCAGCGCGACCGCGCCGACCGTATCGCCGCTCGACTGTTTGGCGCGCTGCGGCGCGATCATGGTCTCAGGCGGCACCAGCGGAATGCCCTGCGCAGCGGCGAAGCGCTCAGCGCCTGCCGCCACCAGCAGATGGTGTGGCGTCGCTTCCATCACGCGCCGCGCTAGGCTGATCGGATTTTTAACGCGCGAGATAGCTGCCACAGCGCCGATCTGGAACGTGCGTCCGTCCATGATCAGCGCGTCCATCTCCACCTGCCCATCGCGGTTCAAGACCGAGCCATAGCCGGCGTTGAAGAGCGGATTGTCTTCGAGGACGCGCGTGGCGATCTCGACGGCGTTCAGCGCTGAGTCGCCTTCGCGCAGGCTCGCCAAACCTGCCGCGACCGCCGCACGGCAGCCTGCTATGACCGCCGCGTGATGATCGCCTGCCACCAAGCCGGCGCCGCCATGCACAATCAGCTGAATGCTCATAAAAGCTCCTGTTTCTCAAAAATTTTCGCACAGAGACGAAGAAGGGCGGATCGCCTGACCCGCCCTTTGGGCTGTGCTATGCGGAGATTATCTCGATCACGCCTTCTTGCCGCTGACGGCTTCGCGCAGTTGCGAGCCAGGGCTGAACGTGGGACGCTTGCGCGCTGCAATCGTGATCTTTTCCTTCGTGCGCGGATTGGTGCCAGTGCGCGCTGCCGATTCACGCACCTCAAACGTGCCAAAGCCTGTGATGGTAACCTTCTCGCCATGCTTGAGCGTCTCGGTCACGATTTCAATGAGTGCGTTCACTGCTTTCGCTGCGTCTGCTTGCGTCAGATTAGCCGCTTCTGCCACGCGCTTGATCAAATCCGTTTTTTGCATCGAAATCTCCTTCAGTCAGACAGACTGACGCGCATTATACACGCTTTCCGCGCCTGCGCTAGGGCAAAAGGCGGAAGTTTTGGGCAATTGTTATAAATTGCAGCAAGTGCTATGTGCAGCGCGCTTTCAACGCACTTTCGGCGATGGCGCGCAGAGCGGAACACAACGCTCTGAAGCAGGATGTGTTATACTTTTGACTGAAGCACAGCTCGATCGAAAGTCCACTGCCCAGAGTGAGGGAGCGCAATCTATGAAACGAATCGCCGTGATGACCAGCGGCGGCGATGCGCCGGGCATGAACGCCGCTATCCGCGCCGTAGTGCGGACTGCCCTAGCCAAAGGCATTGAAGTATATGGCATACGTCAAGCCTATCGTGGCTTGTTAGCGGGCGATTTTCAGCGCCTGACCAATCGTGAGGTGAGCGGCATTCTACAGCGCGGCGGCACAATCCTGCAGACGGCGCGCAACGAGGAATTCAAAACGCCGCAAGGGCAACGGCGCGGCTTGCGGCGGCTGAACGAACACAACATTGACGGCTTGATCGTGATCGGCGGCGACGGCAGCCTGCGCGGCGCGCTCGCCTTGCACAAGCTGGACGTGCCGGTGGTCGGCATACCGGGCAGCATTGATAACGATATCTGGGGAACGAATATGAGCATCGGCGTGGATACAGCGCTCAACACGATCCTCGACGCGCTCGACCGTCTGCGCGACACTGCCTCAAGCCACGAGCGCGCCTTCCTGATCGAAGTCATGGGACGCAATTGCGGCTACCTCGCCTTGATGTCGGGCATTTTAGGCGGCGCCGAGCTGACGCTCATCCCTGAGAAGACGATGGAGCTGGAAGAGATCGCGGCGCGCCTTGAAGACGCTTATCTGCGCGGCAAGAATCACGCTATCGCCGTCATCGCCGAAGGCGCCAAGCATAAGATCACCGATATCGCCAAATACCTTGAAGGGCAGAACGTCGGCTTCGAAGTGCGCGTGACCATCTTAGGTCACATTCAGCGCGGCGGCAGCCCAACAGCTTTCGATCGGCTGCTGGCGTCGCGGCTCGGCATCAAAGCTGTGGAATGCCTGTGCAATGGCGAACACGGCGTGATGGTCGGCTTGAACGGACGCGAGATCACGCCTGTGCCGCTGGAAGAAGTGACATCGCGGCATCGCCCTGCCAACTTGGAATACTACGAGATCGGCGAGATGCTCTCGCGCTAACGGTTGACGCGCAGCTCGGCGTAGAGCGTGCCATACAGCGCGCCGCCGCTGATGCCGCTCAGATCGGCGCTGAAACGACGGACGAGACCGACTTGCAACGGCAGGCTGAAGGCGAGCAGATCGGCGGCGCGCATCGCCTGCCAGAAGATCGGCTCGCTGAGCGTGATGCCTTCGGGAAAGTCAGGGCAAGCCAGCCTGAGCGCGGTCGTCTGCAGCACATTTTCAGGCTGCAAACGTACGGTCGCCTGCACAGCGCCGCCATCGGCAGCCTGTAGCGCGCCGCTGAGCGAAGCGCGGATCGGCTCAGGATCGAGCGCGGCAGTGACGCAGGGCGGCTGCCAGATCGCGGGATAGAACTCAGCGCTGCCGCTGAGCGCGCCGTCCAGTTGCACGTCCACGCTCAGCGTGCCGATGAAGCGCACGTCGTCGAAGGTGATTCCTTCGCGCAGCTGCAAGTTCAGGTCGATCAGCCATGTGCCGAGCAGCGGCGCGATGGCATAGGGCAGAGTCGGCGTTGGAGTCGGCAACGGCGTCTCAGTAGGCGCAAGCGTGACGATGCGCGTCGGTATGAGAGTCGGCACAGGCGGACGCGGCGTGACAGTTGGCGCAGGTGACGGCGCGCACGCCGTCACCAACACGCTGCAAACTGCGCCCAGCAAGGCGCGCCGCAAGCTAATCATCGTCGTCATCGTCATCGCCGGGCCGTCCGTCTTGCGTTCCAAACGGCACAGGATCAGGTACAGGAAACGGTGTTTCAACGGTTGTTGGCACGGTCGGCACGCGCGTTGGCACAAGAGCAGGTCGCGGTGTGCGCGTTCGCATAGGCGTCAGCGTGGCGCTATATTCCGCCAGACGCGCTTCCAGCGCAGCGCGCAAGGCTGCATCGCGTTGCACGCGCGGGAAGCTGAGCGCGGTCAGGATGTTCTGCGCCGCGCGCTCGCGCTCGCCGCGCGCAAAGTAAAGCGCCGCTTGCTCCACATACGGCGTTGCCCAGTCATAAGTGACTGCTTTAGCGCGCTCAAAAGCGGCGATCGCTTCGTCTATTCTGCCGAGCCGCGCCAAAACGCGACCTTCATCGGCGTCCAGCTGATGATCGAAGCGCGGATTGAGGAACGGCGACTGGTAGCGCCATGCCTCAGGTTCAGCGCGCACGCGCGAAAAGTTGGCGAGCGCCTGCTCGTAGGCGCCTGCATCGCGCGCGAGCAAGGCTTGCACGTAGGCTGCCAGAGCGTTATTCGCCTCAAGGCGCTCAGCAGTCGCGCTCCAGCGCTCAGCCAACTCAGGACGCTTGACGCGCCACGCCACGTAAGCCGCTTGTCCATAGTACTGTGCATCGGGCTGCTCGCCTTGCCGCACGTTGATGATGCGCGCCGCGCCGAGCGTGCCTTCGAAGAGCGCTAGCGCCGCTTGCGGCTGACCGTTGAGCAAGTACGCCGCTGCCAGCTGAGCGTGCTTCCAAAGTTGCGGCAAGAGACGCAAGGATTCTTCATAGTCGCGGACGGCGTCGCCGTAGCGCTCGTTATTGTAGTAGAAATCGCCGCGCGCCGTGCGCAGCAAATCGTCTTCAGGCGCTAGCTCGATGGCGCGTCCGAAGTCCGTCTCTTTCTTCGGATTGTTCTCAGGCGAGTCTTCTAAAGCGAGCGCGCGCAGCAGGAAGACTGTCGAGTCTTGTGAGCCGCGCTCGATAGCGAGCGTGTAGAATAGCACAGCGCGCGGTCGATCTTCAATCGGCGTGTAGTGATAGTAGAAACCGAGCGGAATGTACGCCTCTGGACGGCGATCATCCTGCTGGATCGCCATCTCAGCCAGTGCTTTACCCTGATCAAGGCGCTTGCGCTCGCTGCGGAACTGCACAAGCACCCAGGCGTTCAGCGCCAATAGGTCGTAGTTCTGTGGATTTTCGGCAAGGGCACTCTGCACTATCTCAAGGGCTGCATCCAGCAAGCCGTTGGCGATCAAGCGGCGCACCTTAGCGCTCAGCTCGGCGTAATCGGGCGGCGCAAGCGCGACCTGAGTCGCCGTCGGCATCACAGGCGCTATCGCAGGCGGCACAATTGTGACTGCTTGCACAAAAAGCGTCGGCGCAGCCGTGTTGGTGAGCGTGGCTGTAGCTGTGTCGGTAGCTGTCGGCGTCGCTGTGGCAGTGCTAGTGGCGGTTGGCGTGAATGTATGCGTCGCTGTGGCGGTGTCCGTCGGCGTGGCAGTGTTCGTTGCAGTGGCTGTGGCTGACGGAAAAGCGGCGAGCAGCAGTCCAAGCGGCTCGCCCGTGCTGATGGTGCTGATGACCAACAACGCGCCGATCAGGATGACCGTGCTGACGCCGATCAGCAACGGCGCGCGGCGTCGAGAGGACGACAAGGCGATGGTCTCTTTGGCGCGGGCAGGACTCAACTCAACTGTCGCGTGTGCGTCAGGCAGCGCCTGCTCAGCTTTAAGCAAGGCGTCGCGCATCTCAGCAGCGCTTTGGTAGCGCTGCGCCTTATCCTTCGCCAAGGCCCTGATCACAATGCGCTCGACGCTCTCAGGCAGGTGTGGCACGCGCTGACCGAGCGGCGGCGGCGGCTCGTTAATGTGCTTGAGGATCACGGCGTAAGGCGTATCGGCGTCAAACGGCAACTGACCGCTCAGCATCTCGTAGAGCATGACGCCGAGGCTGTAGATGTCTGTGCGCTCATCCACTGGATCGCCGCGCCCTGCCTCAGGACTCATGTAGGCGGGCGTGCCGACGGCGGCGCCGGATGCCGTCAAGCCTGAGGCATCCATCAGCTTGGCGATGCCGAAATCGGTTAGGATCGGCTCGCCCGTCTTGCTCATCAGCACGTTGGCAGGCTTAACATCGCGATGCAACATGCCGTGTGCGTGCGCATAGGCGAGCGCATCCGCCAGCTTGCGCGCTATGGCGAGCGCTTCACGGATAGGCAGCGCGCCTTGCTTCTGCAAGCGACTTTTGAGCGTCTCGGTCTCGATGTACTCCATGACCATGTAGTACTCGTCGTCTTGCACGTCAAAGTCAATCACCTGCACGATGTTCGGATGGCGCAAAGTGCCGACCGAACGCGCTTCTCGCCGAAAGCGCTCGACGAAACTCGGATCGTCCGTGTATTGCGGATGCATGACTTTGACAGCGACAATGCGATCCATGCCGGGCTGGTAAGCGCGATAGACAGTTGCCATGCCGCCGCGCCCAAGCCGCTCAAGAATTTGATACTTGCCCAGCGTCTGCCTACTCAGATCAGGCATCCATCAACGATCCTTTCTGCGCTTCACAGCGTTTTTCTTTCAAGCGCACCTCTCAGCGCAGATGCGTCACAGCTCCTTCGGCTGCCGATTGCACCAGACGCGCATACTTGGCGAAGACGCCTTGCCGATAGCGCGGCGCAGGCGCGCGCCATGCCGCACGGCGTTCAGCCAGCTCGGCGTCGCTCAGCTCGACGTTCACTTGGCGCGCCGCCACATCAATGCTGATCAGGTCGCCTTCGCGCAGCAAGGCAAGCGGACCGCCGAGCGCCGCTTCCGGCGCCACATGCCCGATCATCAAGCCGCGCGTCGCGCCGCTGAAACGACCATCTGTGATCAGCGCCACCGAACTGCCCAAGTCCGCGCCTGCAATCGCCGCCGTGACCGCCAGCATCTCCTGCATACCAGGTCCGCCGACCGGACCTTCGTAACGGATGACCACGACGTCGCCCGCTTCAATCTGATTGTTGTAGACCGCTTGCAGCGCCTCGGCTTCGCTATCGAAGACGCGCGCTCTGCCGCGATGCGTCAGCCGCTCATAGCCGAACAGCTTGACGACCGCGCCGTCAGGCGCTAGATTGCCGCGCAAGATCACCAAGCCGCCGGTCGGCTTGATCGGATTGCTGAGCGGACGAATCACCTCTTGTCCCGGCGTCTCTTGCGCCGTCGCCGCTTCCTCAGCGATGGTCTTACCGCTGACGGTCAGGCAAGCGCCGTGCAAATAGCCGCCTTCCAATAGGCGCTTCGCCAAGAGCGGAATGCCGCCGGCGCGCGTCATATCTGTGGCGACGAAACGACCGCTCGGCTTGAGATCGCACAGCAGCGGCGTGGACTCGCTGAGCTGATGGATATCTTCAAGCGTGAGCGGCACGCCTGCCTCGCGCGCGATGGCGAGCATGTGTAGCACGCCGTTGGTCGAGCCGCCTGTGGCTGCAATTGAGCGCACAGCGTTCTCGATGGATTGGCGCGTCACGATCTGCGAAGGACGCCGATCCGCTGCGATCAGCTCTACGATCAACTGCCCGGCACGGTAAGCGACCTCATCTTTCTCGGCGTCCATCGCCGGCACGCCTGCCGAGCGCATCGGCGACATGCCCAGCATCTCCACTGCCGTCGCCATTGTGTTGGCAGTGAACTGACCGCCGCAGGCGCCTGCGCCTGGACACGCCGCCGACTCAATCGCGTGTAGCTCTTCGAATGTGATCTTGCCTTTAGTGTACGCGCCAATCGCCTCGAAGACATCCTGAATCGTGATATCTCTGCCGTTGTAATGCCCAGGCGCGATCGAGCCGCCATACAGCGCCAGCGACGGAATATCGCAGCGAATCAAGCCCATGACCGTGCCGGGAATCGTCTTATCGCAGCCGTTGAGCGCGATCACGCCGTCGAAAGCGTTGGCGCGCACGATCAGCTCAATCGAGTCGGCGATCACCTCGCGGCTGATGAGCGACGCCTTCATGCCTTCGGTGCCCATCGTGATGCCATCCGAAATGCTGACCGTGTTGAATTCCAATGGCGTGCCGCCCGCCGCCTTGATGCCTTCGCGCACCTTTGCCGCCAAGCGCCGCAAGTGCCAGTTGCACGGTCCAATCTCGATCCAAGTGTTGGCGATGCCGATGATCGGCTTGCTAAGGTCGTCATCGGTCAAACCGATCGCTTTGAACATGCTGCGCGCGCCCGCGCGGCTGACGCCTTCCAGCAAGACGCGGCTGCGTCGGTTCGATTGGATAGTTGTGCCGTTGCCCGTCATACGAAAAAATCATCCTTCAGTGCAGTCTGCTATCGCTGACATTCTACGACCATTGTACGATATGCCCGATGAAACGCAACTCATGGATTCAGACGTAAGAGCCTGCCGACAATGTTCCCGAACGCGTCAATCGGCACTGCCTGCCATGCCTGATGTGCTTCGGGCAGGATCAACAGCGCGCCGCCGTCTTCGATCTCTAACGGATAGCTCTCGCCATTGCGCAGCTCAATGGCGACCACGCTCACTTCAGGCTGCAAGGCGCGCACTGCGATGATCGTGTACGGCGCGCCATCAACGCTGCGCACCACGCCTTGCACCACAACCGCCGCTGCGCTCGGCTCAGCGCACGCGCTGAACGGCTGCGCATCGGGCAGATCGGCGAGGAAGCGCAGGCACGGCACGCCCTCAGCGCTGTAGAAGTAAACAGCTAGCACGCCGCCGCCAAACGGCTGCTCTAACCAGATACTGGTCAGCGCGTCCTGTGTTGGCAGCGGCGTGAGAGTCGCCTGCGTCGGCTCAGGCGCGCGCGGCAGCTCGGCTTGGCAAGCCGCCAAGCACAAGCTGAGCGCCCACAAGGCAACGCGCCACATCAACGCTGCAGATCGGTGAAGTATTGGCGGATGAGACCGCGCAAAGCGCTCGGCACGCGCTCGTTCTCCATCGCCTGATCCACGCCGCCGATGGCGCGCCGCACTGCCTCGCGAATTGGCAAGCGCGACTCGCCCGTCGGATTCTGCGAAAATTCGCCCGTCTCGATCAGATCATCATCGCCGCCGCGTCCGCTGCGCGGATTGATCTGATCGCCGCCTTCGCCGCCGATGAACGACGGCGCGTAGATGAACTCGTTATTGCCGAGCGCGCCGTCGCTATTGCCGTTGTTCGCCTCGATAGGCTGTCCGCTGCTCGGCGTGCCTTCGGTCGTATCGTTGCCTGCGCCGCCGCTGCCCTGACCCGCGCCTTCAGCGCCTTCAGCGCCCGTCTGCTCGCCCGGCACTTGACCGCCGCCTTGCGCGCCTTGTTGTCCCGCTTGTGAACCTTGCTGTCCCGCTGCGCCTTGCGCGCCTTGCTGAGCGCCGCCCTGCGCACCCTGCTGACCTGCTGCGCTTTGCTGACCTATCTGCGCGCCTTGCTGAGCGCCGCTCTGCGCGCCTTGCTGCCCACCGCTCTGCGCGCCTTGTTGCCCTGCTTGTGAGCCTTGTTGCCCGCCGCTCTGCACGCCTTGCTGACTTGCCTGCGCGCTCTGCTGACCTTGTTGTCCTGCCTGCGCCATTTGATTGCTACCTTGCGCCAGCATCTGCGCCGCTTGCTGCGCCGCTTGCGTCAAAGGCGATTGCGCCAGCTGACTCTGTTGGCTCTGCAGCGCCTGTGCCGCTTGTTGCAAGGCTTGCGCCGCTTGTTGCAGATTGCCCTGCTGCAGCGCCTGCGCTGCTTGTTGGAAAGCCTGAGCCGCAGCCGAGTTCGCTTGTTGCAACGCCTGCGCCGCTTGTTGCAGCGCGCGCGTCATGCTCTCGATCTGCTCTTGAGTCAGCTGATTGTTCTCCACGCGCCGCGATAAGTTCTGCAGCTGATTGGCAGCATCGCCTAAGTTGCCGTTCTGCATCGCCTGACCTGCGCCTTGCGTCGGTTGGCTCTGGCTCAGCGCTTGCCCTGCCGATTGCAAAGCTGCGCGCTGCTGATCGGTCAGTTGGCTGCGCTCGTTACGCATCAGTTGCGCCGCTTGTGAGAGCTGCGCGACCGCCTCAGGCTGAGTCAGGTTCGGCTGCGCCAGTTTCTCCTGCAATTCCTGCAAAATCTGCGCAAGCGCTTGCTTCTCCGCCTCAGAAAGCTCAGGATTCGCCAAGATATCGCGCTTGATCGCCTCAATGCGCTCTTGTTGTGCCTCAACCGCGCTGCGCAGCGCCGTCTGCTGCGCGATGATCTCAGCTTGCGGATTGGCGATCAGCAGCAGCGCGATCAGCAGTGCGCCAAGCGCGACCATCGCGATGATCTCGTTGCGCCGCCATTGAAATGGCAAGTGGCGCCGCGGCTGAGTCTG
>DAOTWB010000041.1:0-5098 GCA_034436235.1 Anaerolineae bacterium | reverse complement strand
CACAGCGGCTATGGTACAATCTAGCGTATGCTGACGCTGATTGACTACCGTGTGCGCCAACGCGACTACCTGCTGCAGATCGCCCGTGCGCTCACCTCGCGCTTGGATGTGGACGAGGTGCTGCGCTTGGTGCTGGCAGCGTCGCTCGCCATGCTCAGCGGTGAGGTCGGGCTGATCGCGCTGCGCGAGGCGGACAATCGCTTCCGCGCGCGCGCGAGCGTTGGCGTGCCTGCTGAGAAACTGGACGTTTTCAAGCCGCTTCTGGAGAGCATCTCGCTCGATGAGCAGCGCGGCGGCATTCAATATAACCAACTGGATTTGAAGATACGTCTCGTGGCGCGCGCGCTTGATCTGCGCCTGCGGCAAGCCATCACGCTGCCAATGGTCATGGGCGATCAGATTCTGGGCGTCATCTTCGTCCTGCGCAGCTATGTTGGCGAGTACAACGCGAACGATCAGAGCGTTCTGCAGAGCTTTGCCGATCAAGCGGCGATCGCTGTCCACAACGCGCAGCTATACGAGCGCCTGAGCGCTGAGCAGCAGCGTCTGAGCGCGATTTTGGAGCACAGCGCGGACGGCGTGCTGATCATGGATGCATCGCAGCGCATCATCGGCTTCAATAAGGCATTGGCGCGCATCACCGGTTGGAGTCAGGCGGAAGCGATCGGTCAGCTCCACGATAGCATCATCTTCTGGGAGCGCGTGGAACACGGTCAGCCGTTAGGCGCAGCGCTGGCGAGCGGCTGGGCGACGCGACGGCACACTGACGACGACGAACCTGACACGCGCTATGTGGAAGGCGATCTGCGGCGACGCGACGGCTCGCGCATCAGTTTAGGCGTCACGTACACAGTGCTGTTCGATGATGAAGGCAGGCTGCAGAACATCATTGCCAATGTTCGCGATATCACGCACTTTCGGCGCGCGCAAGAGGCAAAATCAGCGTTCATCTCAGCGGTCTCGCACGAGTTGAAGACGCCTGTGGCGCTGATCAAAGGCTATGCCAGCACGTTGCGCCGCGAGGATGCGCACTGGGACGAAGCGACTGTGCAGCGCGCGCTCGCCGTGATCGAAGATGAGGCAGATCGGCTCGCCGCTTTGATCGAAAACTTGCTAGCTGCATCAAAACTGCAGGCGGAAGGTATGCGCTTGACGCAGATCGGCGAGGTAGACCTGAAAGCGCTGCTCGCGCAGGCTGTTGAGCGCTTTCAAACTCAGAGCGACAAGCATCGCCTTGTGATCGCCTTGCCGCCTGATCTGCCAACTGTGCGCGGCGACGAAGTGCGCCTGCGCCAAGTGTTCGATAATCTGCTCAGCAATGCGATCAAGTACTCGCCTGACGGCGGCGAGATTCGCGTCAGCGGCACGTTCAACGCGCAAGGCGTCACTATCAGCGTCAGCGATCAAGGCGTCGGCATCCCTGCTGAGGACTTGCCGCACATCTTCGAGCGCTTCTATCGCGTAGATAGCGCGCTGAGCCGTCGGACGCAAGGCACAGGCTTAGGTCTATACTTGGCAAGCGCTTTTGTCAAGGCGCACGGCGGCACAATCAGCGCGGAAAGCACGCCGAACAAAGGCTCAACCTTTCACGTCTGGCTGCCGCGTTCGCTTGCATAGTCACAGCGCAATCAAAGGATCGGCAGTGAGCTATCGCGCTCACAGAGTATCTTGCAAGGAGTCCAGCTCATGTTTCAACCGATGACGCGGCAGATCGCCTGCCCGAGCTGTCGCCAACCGTTCACTGCTCAGATCGAGCAGATCATTGATGGCGGACGCGATCCGCGCGCCAAAGCGCGCCTGCTAAGCGGACAGACCAACGCTGTTCGCTGCCCGTACTGCGGCTACGAGTTCCGTCTGGCGACGCCGATCCTGTATCACGACGCCAGCAAGGAGCTGCTGCTCATCAACGTTCCGATGGAACTCGGCTTGCCTTCCGCTGAGCAAGAGCGCCTGATCGGCTCGCTGACTCAGGCGATCATCAACAGCCTGCCGCAGGAACAGCGCAAGGGCTACTTGCTGATGCCGCGCTCAACCTTGACCTTGCAAGGCATGATCGAGACGATCCTTGAAGCGGACGGCATCACGCGCGAGATGCTTGAAGCGCGCCGCAACAAACTGCGCCTTGCCGAGCAGTTCCTGCAGACCGATCCTGCGCAATGGCAAGCGCTCGCGCAGCAGCACGACGCAGCGCTGGACGAAGAATTCTTCGCCATGCTAGGCGCTTCGGCAGAAGCTGCGCTGCAAAACGGTCGCCGCGATTTGGCGCAGGCGATGCTCATCCTGCGCGATCAGCTGCTCAGCCTCTCCAGCACCGGTCAGCGCTTGATGAGCGACGTAGCAGCGCAAGAGGCGCTTATCCAGGCAGTGGCAGGCGATCTAAACGCGCTCGGCAATCAGATCAGCCGCGAGAAGCTGCTCGATTTGGCGATCCGCTACGCGCAAGAAGAGACAGCTGATAAGCTCGAAGTGTTGGTTGGCTTAGCACGTCCTGCGCTGGATTACGCTTTCTTTCAGCAGCTGACCGCGCGCATTGAAGCGGCTGACGCGCCGCAACGCGCCTTGCTGAGCGAACTGCGCGATCACTTGCTCACGCTTACGCAAGCCATTGATCAGCAATCGCAGGCGCTTGTGCAACAAGCGGCGCAGGCGCTGCAAGCCATCGTCAACAGCGGCGATATGGACGCGGCGATTCGCTCACGGCTGGACTTGATTGACGATACCTTCATCTCTGTGCTATCTGCCAACATCCAAAACGCCGAACAGAATGGCAATGCGGCGGCTGCCTTGCGCTTGCGCGAGGTGATGGAGCGCGTGATGACCATCCTGCAAGAGAACGCACCGCCTGCCGTTCAGTTCATCAACGAGCTGCTGCAGCAGCCAACCGCTGAGCGCGCTCGCGAGCTATTGACGGCGCGCGCTGCTGAATTCGGACGCGAGTTGCTGGACGTGATGACAGGCTTGCTGAACGAATTGAGCGCGCGTGGACGCAGCGCCACGCTTGAGCGTTTGCTCGCCTTGCGCGAGATGGCAGTTGACGTGCTGGGCGATCTCGCTATGCAAGACGAAGCGCCGTCCGATAGCGCGCCTGAGCCGCCGCCTGACTCTGAGTCCGCTGAGCGCAAAGGCGGTATCATCCTGCCCTTCTCAGCGCGCAAACGCGCTCGCGACGACTAGCCGCGTTGCCCATGCCAATCTTTACGCGCTTGCCATTGGCATGGGCAATTTGTCCAAGCGCATAACAATTGCGTCCTGATCGCGCGCCTGCGCTGAGACTTGCTCGCTCTTTCGGTGTATAATGGGCAGTTATACGTCCTTTGGAGTGCTGCAGTGAGATAGAACGCATGGTCGAGCTACTTGGCACACGGCTGAATCGCTATGAGCTGCGCGAGCGAATCGGCAAAGGCGGCATGGCAGCCGTTTACAAAGCGTGGGACGTGAACCTTGATCGCTGGGTCGCGGTCAAAGTGCTGCACAGCTATCTCTCGGATGACGAAGACTTCAAAGGGCGCTTCAAGCGCGAGGCGCAGTTGGTCGCTCAGTTGAATCATCCTAACATTGTGCAGGTTTATGACTTCGATGTGGTCGAGCGCAACGGCGAGCGCATTTACTATATGGTGATGACCTACGTGGAAGGTCAGACGCTGCGCAAGCGCATGGAAGAATACCGCGCGCGCGGCGAGCGCTTCAGCCTTGAGGAAATTGGCGCGATCATGCGCGGCGTCTGCGCGGCGCTCGCTTACGCGCACAAGCGCGGCATGGTGCATCGCGATGTGACGCCGGGTAACATCCTGTTCAATGCCGAAGGACAGCCTGTGCTGGCTGATTTCGGCATTGCGCGCATGATGCAAGGCACGCGCAGCACAGGCAGCGGCATGACCAGCGGCACGCCAATTTACATGTCGCCTGAGCAAAGCACAGGCGGCGAGAGCGACCATCGCTCGGATATCTACGCGCTCGGCGTGATTTTGTTCGAGCTATTGAGCAGCCGTGCGCCTTACGAAGGCGATAGCGCGGTCGCCATTTTGATGAAGCACGTCAACGATCCAATTCCGCGCGTGACCGATCTTGTGCCAGAGCTGCCTGCCACAGTGGATGTCGTCATTGCGCGCGCGCTCGCCAAATCGCCCGATGAACGCTATCAGAGCGTCGAGGCATTCTTGTACGATCTTGAGCTGTGCTTGCTGGGCAGCAACGGCAGGTCAACAGGCGAAGTCACTGAGATTTTAGCCGCGCCGCACGCCAACACCACGCGGCTGCCGCACCGCACGCTGTTACAAGACGCAAAGGCTGCCGACAGACGCGCGCGATTGCCCTTGCTGATTGCGGCAGTGATCGCGATCAGTGTGCTGAGCGTCGCCGCTTTGAGCGCGTTGAACGCGCCGCTGATCGCCAATCCTGCCGAGCCGACCTTGCCGCTTGCCGCGCCGCCGATTGGCACGCGCCGCTTTGCGCCGTCCATGACGCGCGGACCGATTGAATTCGTGGAAACGTTCAGCCGCGAGCGCGCCTACTATTGGCAGATCACCACTGACGATCCTGATATCTACCGCAACATCGAGCGCCAGATCGAAACAGTGATCGAAGATGGACAGCGCAAGCAGACCGAAGTCAGTTTTTATCTCATCCGCAACACATTGCGCGCTACAGCGCTCACCAGCCTGTTCGATCCTGAAGGGCATTCCTTCGGCACGCAGTACATCTACGAGGCTGATCTGATCCTCTCACCTGAAGGGCAGCGCGAGAGCGCCACAGGCATTGTCTTTCGCTACCGCAATGAAGATCAGTACTACGTCTTCGCCATCAACGGCAATGGACAGGTCAGCTTGTGGATACGCGCCGATGGCGCATGGACTGAGCTGCGCGGTCTGGAGCAGCAATGGACGACGGCTGAAGCCGCCAAGCCTGCTGGCGAGCTGAATCGGCTGCGCTTGGTGGATAACAGGCGCAGCTTGCAAGGTTACGTGAACGACGTGCTGGTGATTGACGTGAACGTCGAGCCGAGATGGGAAAGCGGCGCGATAGGTATTTACTTGGCTACCACGCAGTCGCGCGTGCCGAATCCATTTGCAGAAGTGCGCGTGAAGCGCTTCAGCGCGCA
>DAOTWB010000040.1:0-13888 GCA_034436235.1 Anaerolineae bacterium | reverse complement strand
GTCTATACGCCGATTCGCGCTGAGCGCGCGCTCGTGATGAGCAAAGGCAATCCGTTCTTGGAACGCGGCTTGACTGCATTGAACGTCTGGCAGGTCTATCGCGGCGAGCCTGAACGCGGCTTGCCAACCGAGCGCTTTGATCTGTACATCTTCGACGGCTGGCTGCCGCCTGTCTTGCCCGACGCGAACATCCTGATTGTGAATCCGCCGCCTGAGCCGCCGCCCGACAATCTGTACACGATCGGCGAACTCAGCACCCAGACGGAAGTGCTGCGCGTTCGCCCTGACGATCCGCGCACGCGCTACCTGCGCTTCAACGACGTGAACGTGCGTGCCTTCCGCCAGATTCGCGCTGAATGGGCAGACACATTGGTCGAGGCGGTCGGCGGTGCGTTGGTCTTGGCAGGCGAGTTCGCAGGACGGCGGATCGCGATCTTGCCTTTCGACCTGCTCGACTCGGACTTGCCGCTCAAAATCGCCTATCCGATCCTGCTGGCGAACTTGACGGCGTGGTATCAAACGCCGCGCGCGCTCAGCCTTGAAGGCAGCGCTCAAATTGGTCAGACCGTCGTGATTCAGCCGCCGCCTGAAGCAGACCTCGTGCGCGTGGTAGCGCCCGATGGCGCGACGACGACTTTCCGCGTCGATCAGCCGCTCCTGATCTACGCTGAGACAAAACAAGCGGGCATTTACAGCGTGGATATGTACAGCGGCGCGGAGCTGATCCAACAAGAGTTCTTCGCCGTCAATCTGTTCAGCGAGGATGAGAGCGAAATCGCGCCGCGCGCTGTGCAGCTGGGCAGCGGCGCTGAGGCAGCGGCGGCAGAGACGCCTCAGGAAGTTGGGCAGCGCGAGTTCTGGTCGCTCTTCGCCTTGATCGGCTTGGCGATCCTCGCTTTTGAGTGGTTCATCTATCATCGGCGGCTCGGCGTGCCGCGCTTGCGCAGCGCCGCGCTCAGCCGCTTCAGCCGCACGGCGCGCCGTACGCAAAGGATGCCATGAGGCTGCGCATCCTGATCGGTTTGGCGTGCCTTGCCATTGCGAGCAGCACGGCGGCTTTCATCGCGCGCTATGGCGTGAACGTGCCGCACTGGGATGAATGGCAGGCGAGCGCGCCTGTGGTACTGAAGACGGTCGAAGGGACGCTCAGCCTTGCCGATCTGCTCAAGCCGCACGATCAGCCGCGCATTTTCTTCACGCACTTGACCACAGCGCTGGTCACACTGCTGGCAGCGTGGGACGTGCGCGTTGAAATGTGGGTCAGTTTTGCACTGGCAGCTTTGAGCTTCGGCGTGCTTTTGGCGATACAACGTCGCGTTCATGCGGCAAGCGCGCTGTGGCTTGCCGTGCCGCTCGCCTTGCTCGTCTTCGCCGTGCGGCAGCGCCAAAATTGGCTGATGGGCTTCCAGACGGCGTGGTTTTTCTGGCTGTTTTTCACGGTTTTGGCGCTTTGGCTGCTGGTGCGGCTGCCTGTCAGCGCGCGCAGCCTTGTGCCGATCATCGTATGCGCAATTGGCGCCGGCTATGCGTATCTGAGCGGCTTGGCGCTCGCCTTCGCCATGTTGCCTGCGCTCTGGTTGCGCGGCTATCGGGAGCCGCTGCACTACGGCATCTGGCTTGGCGCGGCGGCGCTCTACATCGGATTGTATTTCACGAACTACGCTTTCATCGATCAAGGCTTTCAAACGGAAATAACGGCGCAGCTGTGGGATTATCCGCTCTACGTCCTGCGCTATCTCGGCGCGCCGTTCGTGCCTGACGCGCCTGAGCATCAAGCGCTCAGCCTAGCCTTCGGCGCGTCAGGCGTGGCGCTGATGGCAGTCAATCTCGTCTATCTGTGGCACAAAGTGCCGCCGATCAACTTGGCTGTGCCGAGCGCGTTGAGCTTGCTGTGCCTTGCCAACGGCGCGTTAGCGTCCATCGGTCGCGTCAAGCCTGATCTGCTGGCGTACTTCTGGGCGCGTCCGACGACGTCGCGCTACGTGACAGCCGCCAATTTGTTCTGGATTGCGCTGTTGATGCTCGGCGCGATGACCGTCGCTTGCGCACGCGGCAGGCAGCGGCTGATGACGGCGGCGAATGGCGCGTTGCTCGGCTGCGCTGCGCTCGGCTACTTATTCGCCAACCTCACCACGCCGACCTACATCGCCACGCCTGAGGATCGGCTGTGCGTGCTGAATTATTTGCGCGCGCCTTACGATAACTGCCTGTTCCGCGTCAACGCGGATCGCGGCGGCTATCTGGCGACGGCGCAGCAGCTCGGCGCGCACCGCCTGACAGCTTTCGGCGATTGGTATCGCGATTTTGCGCCTGCTGCGCAGCCTGTGGAAGCGCACTTGCAGTTTTTGAGCGGCATCGCCGATCCGCCTGTGTTTCGAGAGCAGCCGCCTGATGCATACGTGCCTGAGCGCGCCGTCGTCCTTTACCAACATCCGCCCAGTCTGGCTGAGCAGTACCTTCAGCTGCCTGATGCAGCGCAGGTCTTCTTTGAGGCGGAATTGTACGTTGATTTGCGCAATGTGCGCGAGCATCCTGAGGTGCCGCAGACCGGCGCGTTGTTTCGGCTCGGCATTCGGCAGGGACGCGCTGTGCAGACGCTCTACGAAGGCGCTTTTGACATGCGGACTGAGCGCGCGCCAATTCCGATTCGCGTGGATTTGAGCGCGTGGCGCGGTCAGCGCGTTGTGTTGGTCTACCAGACCGAAGTGCGCGAAGGCGTGCCGTTCTACGCTTGGGCGATGTGGCGCAAGCCGCGTCTCATCGCGCAGCCATAGCTTGGAAAAAGATGCGCGCAGGCGCTATACTTCTGCGCTGAATGTCAATATGTAATGTTGAATGCAAGTATGCGGAAACATATCTCGCTTCTTTTGATCGCCGTGCTATGGCTCGCGCAGAGCCACGTTGTTCGCGCTCAGGATCCGCGCGATCCGTTCGCCTATCGCTTTGAGCAGATCGGCGGCAAGTTCGATAATCCGCTTTACCTGACGCACGCAGGCGATGGTAGCGGACGGCTCTTCGTGGTCGAGCAGGCAGGTCAGGTCTGGATCATGTATGAAGACGGCAGGACGCTCGATCAGCCGTTCTTTGATATCAACGCGCTGCTCACCGATGACACTTTCCGCGCAGGTTACACTGAGCGCGGCTTGCTCAGTCTCGCCTTTCATCCGCAATATGCGCAGAACGGCGCGTTCTTCGTCTATTACTTCGACCGCGATGGACACACGGTCTTGGCGCGCTATCGCGTCAGCGCTGACGATCCGAATCGCGCCGATCCGAGCAGCGGCACGATCTTGCTCCGCATTGCGCAGCCTTTCCCTGATCACAATGGCGGCGGCTTGAAGTTCGGACCGGATGGCTACTTGTATCTGAGCGTTGGTGATGGCGGCGGCACGCAAGGCGATCCTGAAGGCAACGCGCAGAATTTGAGCGTCTTGCTCGGCAAGATTCTGCGGCTCGATGTGAACGACTTGTCCTCAGATCGCTATGCCATTCCGCCCGATAATCCGTTTGTGAATACGCCGAACGCCGCGCCTGAAATCTGGGCGTATGGACTGCGCAATCCGTGGCGCATCAGCTTTGACCGCGAGACAGGCGACCTGTACATCGCTGACGTCGGCTGGGCAGGCGCTGAAGAGGTGACTTTTGTGCCGCACGGCAGCCAAGGCGGCATGAACTTCGGCTGGAACATCATGGAAGGCGATAATCGCCTGAGCGATAAGCCGCTCGGCGCTGACTACATGCCGCCGTTCGTCACTTACGATCACACACAAGGCTGCTCGGTCACAGGCGGCTATGTCTATCGCGGCGCGCAGCTGCAAGCGCTGCGCGGCTTGTATTTCTATGGCGATTATTGCAACGGCAACGTCTGGATCGCTGAGCGCGACCGCGACGGCACATGGCAGACGCGCTTATTCCGCAGCACGCGCCGCCAGATCAGCTCTTTCGGCGAAGATCAGCGCGGCGAACTCTATCTGATCGACTACAAAGGCTACGTGCTGCGCTTGCAGCGCTCTTGATCTACTCTCAAAAGGCGCGACTGAGCGTCGTCGCGCCTTTCTGTGCCTCTCATCACAAGCTCACTTGACGTTCTGTGCGAACGTTCCTATGATCTCACGAAATGCACAAAGTTTGTCCATCGTCCAAGCCGATCTGCGAGAAAGGTTGATCCATGGCGCTATCTTTGACCACTGCTCAGCGGAAAAGCGCGTCAGCGCGCTCCAGCGTGCCGATTGTGCGTTTGCGCAACCTGAGCAAAGCCTATGAAGAAGCAGGCGTGCAGCGCATAATTCTGCAAGCGCTGGACGCCGATCTGTACACGGGCGATTTCATCGTGCTATTGGGCAAGAGCGGCAGCGGCAAAAGCACATTGCTCAATCTGATCGGCGGCATTGACGTGCCGAGCAGCGGCGAGATTTGGATCGACGACACGAATTTGACTGCGCTCAACGAGCGCGCGCTGACGCTCTTCAGGCGCGATCACATTGGCTTCGTCTTCCAGTTCTTCAATCTGATTCCGACCTTGACTGCGCTTGAGAACGTCAGCCTGCCTTTTGAGCTGCAAGGCAAGCCGCGCCGTCACAGCGAACAGCGCGCGCGCGCTTTGTTGGAGCGCGTTGGCTTGGCACACCGCGCGGATGCCTATCCTGATCGCTTGAGCGGCGGCGAGCAACAGCGCGTCGCCATTGCACGCGCGCTGATTCACGAGCCGTTTTTGATCCTCGCCGATGAGCCGACAGGCAATCTTGATGAAGAGACAGGCGCGAAGGTCTTGCACCTGCTCTTGGCGCTGACGCGCGATGAAGGTAAGACGCTGATCATGGCGACGCACAATCCGGAAGTTGTGCCGCTCGCCGATGTTGTCTATCACATCCATGAAGGCAAGCTGATCGCTGAGCCGAAAGCGTAGGTCGCCATGCGCTTGCCGCTCTTAGTCATCGTCGTGACGGCTTGCTTTGCCGTGCTGCTGAGCGCGGCGCGCGCGGTCGGCGCGGCGTTGCCACGCGGCATGTACTCAGGCTGCGTTGTGCATTTTCAGCGCTTTGCAGTTGCTCGGCACAGCGTGTTTTATTGGGTCACGCACCACGACCTGAGCAACAGCACGCGCACAGAGAGCAAGCCTGTGCCTGCCATTGAGCGGCGCTATCAGATGATCTCGCCCGATAAGCGCTACATCACGGCGGCGCGCATTGAGAGCGTGGCTGCCTACTACGGCGATAACACTTTCCGTTTGGTCTTGCGCGCTTACGCGCACAGCCAAGAGCTTGTGCTTGCCGAGAACATCCGCGTTCATGACGCGCTGCACATGACGCCTGCCGTCTGGACGGCGTGGACGGCTGATAGCCGTGTGCTGCACTACGCTTGGCAGACACCGAGCGGCGAGAGCTTTCTGGCAGCTTATGACGTGCAGCGCAAACAGAGCTTGTGGCGCGTTCGCACGGACGGACGCGCTACCTATCGCCTGCTCACGCTGCGCGACGACGCGGTGAACGCGGATCGGCTTGTGCGCGCCATGAGCAGGGCGAATTTCTACAGGCTGCCCTGCGCGCCAGTTCTGTTGCATCCTAACGAGACTGACTGATCGAAGGACGGACTCGATGCTGACGCTACCCAGTTCCTTGCAGCGCGTCATGTTGCGCGCCATATTGCGCCGTCCATTTCAAGCGGCGATGTTCATCTTAGGCGTGGCGCTCGGCGTGGCGATGATGGTCGCCATTGATATCGCCAATGCCAGCGCCACGCGCGCCTTCGGCATCTTCACTGAGAGCCTGACAGGACGCACGACGCACCAGATCGTAGGCGGCCCGAGCGGCGTGCCATACGAACTCTACCGTCAGCTGCGCCTTGAGCTTGGCGTGCGCGAGGCGGCGCCTGTGGTGACCGCTTATGCGCAGGCGCTTGAGCTGGACGGACAGCCGTTGCGCATCTTCGGCATCGATCCATTCGCTGAGGCGCCATTTCGCGGCTATTTGAACCTAGGTGCGGCGAACGCGAACGCCGATATCTCAGGCGTGACGACGTTCCTGACGCAGCCGAACATGGTGCTGATGGCAGAGCAGCTGGCAGCGCAGTACGGCTTGCAAGAAGGCGATACGCTCACCATGCGCTACGGTCCGACGCGCCACAAGCTGACCATCGCAGGCTTGTTGCGTCCATCGGACGATGTGACGGCGCAAGGCTTGCAAGACTTGCTGATCGCTGATATCAGCACGGCGCAAGAAGTGCTGAACATGCTGGGTCGCCTGACCAACATTGATCTGATCATCCCTGAGACAGCGTCTGGTGAAGCGCTCTTGGCGCGCATTCGATCCAGCTTGCCTGCAGGCGTGACCGTGCAAGTGGCAGGCGCGCGCGCCAGCGCGGTCGGGCAGATCACGGCGGCTTTCAACCTGAGCCTGACCGCGCTCTCGCTTTTGGCGCTTGTGGTCGGCATGTTCTTGATTTACAACACAGTCACCTTCTCAGTGGTGCAGCGGCGACCGATCATCGGCATATTGCGCGCGCTCGGCGTGACGCGCAGACAGATTTTCGGCATGGTGCTTTGGGAAGCGGCGCTCTTGGCGGCTTTCGGCGTGGTCTTCGGGCTGATCGCCGGCGTGCTGATGGGCAGATTGGCTGTGATCATCGTGACGCAGACGGTCAGCAGCCTGTATTTCACGGTCACTGTGCGCAACGTGGATATTCCGACGCTCTCGCTGCTGAAAGGCGCGCTGATCGGCATCAGCGCTGCGCTCTTCGCCGCGCTCCTGCCTGCCTATGAGGCGACCAACACGCCGCCGAGCGGCACGCTCAAGCGCAGCGATATTGAGCGCAAAGTGCGGCGCGCCGTGCCATTGGCGACGCTGAGCGGCGCGATAGTTGTGGCAGTCTCGCTCGGCGCGCTCAGCCTGCCGAGCTTGGAAGTGAACTTTGTGGCGTTGTTCGGCATTGTGGTCGGCTTCTCGCTCTTCACGCCGTTGGTCACGTTGGTGCTGATGAGCGTCGTGCGTCCGTTAGGCGGATTGTTGCTCGGCGTGCTAGGGCTGATGGCGCCGCGCAGCATCATCCGCAGCCTGAGCCGAACGAGCGTCGCCATCGCGGCGCTGATGGTGGCAGTTTCGGTGATCGTCGGCATCAGCGCGATGGTCGGCAGCTTCCGCAACGACGTGCAAGGCTGGCTCGCCGATACGATCCGCGCCGATATCTTGATCAGTCCGCCTTCAATCTCGGCAGTGCGGCAGGATGTGCCCGTCGAGCCGAGCGTCGCGGATATAGTGCGCAACATCGAAGGCGTGGTCGCGGTCGGCGTCTCGCGCAGCGTGGATGTGATCCGTCCAAACGATCCGCAGCCGGTCTTGCTGACGGCGATCGATCGCGATACTTCGATGGGCAAGCGACGCTTCGTCTGGCAGATCGGCGACTACGAGACGGTCTGGGCGGCGCTCGGCGAAGGTGCTGTGATGGTCAGCGAGACTTTTGCGCGGCAGCGCGGCATTCCAATCGCGGCAGGGCAGCGCATCACGCTGCTGACCGATCGCGGCGAGCATACCTTTCCGATCGCCGCTTTCATGGTGGATTACAGCGGCGATCAAGGCACGGTCATGTTGCGGCGGCACGTCTACTTGCAATATTACGACGATCCATACATCTCGACCATTGCGGCGTGGGTCGCACCTGAGTACGCCGTCTCAGATGTGGTGAACGCCATTCGCGCTGCTTTTGACGGTCAGCAAGAGCTGTTGGTGCAGTCCAACCGCGATCTGCGCGAGAGCGTGCTGGTCGTGTTCGATCAGACGTTCGCCATCACTACTGCGCTGAATTTGTTGGCGACTGTGGTGGCATTCATCGGCATTCTCTCAGCTTTGGCGAGCTTGCAGCTGGAGCGCACGCGCGAGTTCGGCGCGATGCGCGCTAACGGCATGACGCGCCGTCAGCTCTTCCGCCTGACCTTGGCTGAGACGAGCCTGATGGGCGCTATCGCAGCGGTCATGGCGGTGCCAGTCGGCACAGTGCTGGCATGGGTGCTGGTGTACATCATCAATTTGCGCAGCTTCGGCTGGACGTTGACGCTGGGCTTGCGTCCAGAGTTTTACGCGCAGGCGGCGCTTGTGGCGCTCATCGCGTCGCTTCTGGCAGGCGTCTATCCTGCGCTGCGCATCGGGCAGATTCAGCCTGCGCGCGCGCTACGTTTGGAATGAGAAGGGACGGAAAATGACTCGCAGAGGCATCTTGGCAATCGCAATTGGACTAGCGGTCTTAGGTGTGGCGTTCATCGGCGTCTCAGGCTTGCGCGGACAGACTCAGCCTGAGTTCAGCGCGGACGTGGTGGCAGCGCTCAGCGGCGATGACGTCGAAGGCTTCGCGCGCGTGACAAGCGTCAAAGAATTCAGCTTTCCACGCGATCATGGCGCACATCCTGAGTATCAGACTGAGTGGTGGTACAACACGGCGAACGTCCAGACGGCGGACGGACGGCGCTTCGGGCTGAAGTTCACCATCTTCAGGCGTGCGCTCGCGCCGACCATGCCTGAGCGCCAATCTGAATGGGCGACCAATCAGGTCTACTTCGCCGATTTCGCCATCGCCGATATCGCTGCTGATCGGTTCTACTTCAAAGAGCGCTTCGCGCGCGGCGCGGCAGGCTTAGCAGGCGCACAAGGCGAGCCGTTTGCCAAGATTTGGATCGAAGATTGGTCAATCACCTTCGATGAAGACGGACAAGGCTATCGGTTGCGCGCTGCCGAAGGCGATCTGGGCATGGATGTGCAGCTGCGCATGAGCAAGCCGATTGTCTTGCAAGGCGATCGCGGCTTCAGCGTGAAGAACGCAGGCGAAGGCAATGCCAGCTACTATTACAGCTTCACGCGCTCGCTTTTGGAAGGCACGATCACAGTGCGCGGCGAGCAGTTCGCGGTCAGCGGCACAGCGTGGTTCGATCACGAGTACAGCACAAGCGTGTTGGGCGATGATGCGCTGGGCTGGGATTGGTTCTCAATCCAGCTCGACGATCAGCGTGAGATCATGCTCTATCAGATCAGGTTGCGCGGCGGCGGCATCGAGCCGACATCGAATGGCACGTTCGTGAACGCTGATGGCAGTACGCGCTATCTCTCGATGGCGCAAGGCGATTACACGATCACGCCGCTCGGCACGTGGACGAGTCCGCGCACAGGCGCTGTCTATCCGCACGGCTGGCGGCTGACTGTCAACGCGCCTGACGGTCTGCTAGAGCTGGAAGTACAGCCGTTCATGCGCGATCAAGAGCTGAACACGACCACTGCCTACTACGAAGGCGCAGCGCGCGTGACAGGCACACAAAACGGCAAGCCGATCAGCGGCGTGGCATACGTCGAGCTGACGGGCTACAACGTTCAAACGCGCGAAGGCTACTCGCGCTGAGCCGCTCAGAGCAGAGTTAGCCGACTCTGCTCTGAGTCATTCAGCCTTTCACGCCGCTTGCCGAGACGCTCTGCACAAACCAGCGCTGGAAGAGCAGAAAAATGATCAAGACAGGCACAGTTGCCAGCGTGGCAAACGCCATAACATCGCCCCATTGGCGCGGCGCCTGCCCGAAGAACACATTCATCGCCACAGGCAGCGTGGTGAAATCAAAGCCGCGTGTGGTCATCAAGGGCCACAAAAAACTGCCCCAGTGCGCCAAGAACTGCAGAATTGCCACTGTGGCGAAGACAGGGCGCGAGAGCGGCACAATAATGCGGCGGTAGATCAAAAAGCCGCCTGCGCCGTCTACGCGCGCAGCCTCATCAAAGTCGCGCGGGATGTTCAAAAAGAATTGGTAGAACAGAAAAATTGAGAAAGCATCGGCTGCGAAGGGAAAAATCTGCACGTGATAGCTGTTCAGCCAGCCCATAGTGCCATCAATCCAGGGCAAGCCATTCACCAGCAATAAGAGCGGCACTGCTACAGCCTCAAACGGCACAATGATCAGCAAGATCACAACTGTTAGAATCACATTGCGGTAAGGCAAGCGCAGCCGTGCCAACGCATAAGCTGCCATGCTGTTCACAAACAAACCGAGCAGCACAATGCTTGAGGTCACAAACACAGAGTTGAAAAATAAGCGTGGCATCGGCAAGCGCTCAAAGACTCCACCTGCGCCGTCCACACATTTAGTGTCAGGACTCTGGTAGTCAGGGCAGCTGTAGTTCTCTAGAGTTGCCTCGCGTGGGATGAACGCATAGATCGTCCGCATATCGGACGCCACAAGGCGCTCAGGCTTGAACGATGAGACGATCATGATCACTACAGGGAAGATGAAAAAGCCGACTAGGAACAGCATGAAGCCATAGTTGAGCGTCAGAAAAATTGCTCGACGCAGCCGATGTAGGCGTTTGCGCAGCAGCGCGGCATGGCGTTCTTCCGCGCCGACGGTCTGTGAGATGCTCGACATCGCTAATTCTCCTGATTCGTAAGCACGCGCCGCTGAAAGATCGAGATCGCCAGCACGATCACTACGAAGATAACCGAAATGGCTGAGGCATAGCCGACACGCTGTTGCCGATATCCCTGATTGACCAAGTGCAAGATGGTGGTCACTGTGCTATCGAAGGGACCGCCTGTGCCGAAAGTCATCACGTCCACTTGCACAAAGAGCTTGAAAGCGAGAATTGTCGTGCTGATGACCACAAAGATGGTTGTGTTGCGCAAACTGGGCAGGGTCACATTGAGGAATTGCCGCCAACGTCCTGCTCCATCAATTTGAGCTGCCTCGTATAGCTCTTGCGGAATCTCTTGCAAGCCTGCTAGGAAAATTACCATCTGGAAGCCAACGCCCTGCCAGATTGAGAGGATGATGATGGCGAAGAGCGCAGAGCGCGGATCCTCAAGCCAGCGATAGGGGCCTAAGCCGACCAAGCTGAGCAGGCTATTGATCAAGCCGAAATCAGGGTTGTACATGAAGAACCACAGCACGGAGACAATCGCCATAGTGGTGACGACCGGGCTGAAGTAGACCGTGCGGAAGAAATTCATCCAAGGCAGCTTCTGGTTGACGAGCATCGCCAGCACCAGAGCGAACGATGTTTGCAGCGGCACGACGATCAAAGCGAAGGTGAAGGTGTTGAAGAGCGCGCGCCAAAAAGTGGCATCGCTCGCCGCCACCAAGTAGCGCGTTCCGAACAATTCGAGCTGCGTCAGCTCGCGGAAAAAGCGCGTTTCAGGATTGGCGCGCAACACCTCGCGCACGGCAGGATAGACAAGGTCGCCTTGCGCGTCGCGCAGCGGCTGCTGAGTCTCAGGATCAAGGCGCGGCTCAAGCGGGATGAAGCGCAGATCGAGCAGCTCGCGGTAATTTGCCAAGCCGATGATCTCAGTTGGATTGGGCGAGATCAGGCGTTGATTGGTCAAACTGAGACCGAACGCCATGAAAAATGGAACTAGCAAGAAAACTAGGAGCAGAATCGCTGACGGCGCGAGCATCAATAAAGCAAGCCGACGCTCACCAGCGTAAAGAGACGGTTTGCGGCGCGCAGACGTGGTGGCGGTCATAAAACACCTCGGAATATGCGGAAAAACTTGCTATATTTGGCGACTGCCCTTCTCAGTCGCCTGTGCGGGTACTGAGAGAAGGGCAGTCTGTGCGTTGTGCGCGCTCGCCCTGAACACTGTTCGGCAAAACAGTTGCTCAGCAGGCGAGCGCGCCTGCTCTAGAGCAGCTTAACGCGGCGCATAGCCATTGTTGTTAGCGATGTCTTTATCAATGGTATCGGCAGCTTTGTCGAGCGCAGTCTGTACGTCGCCGCCTTTGGCGATCTCATCCACAGCCTGAGCGAAAGCGCGCGTGATGACAGGGTAAGCAGGCGTCTGCGGACGCGGCACCGCTACACCTTGCGTCAGTTGCTGGAAGTAGATGTGCAGCGGACCGCCTTTTGCGTAGCGTGCGTCTGCTTCCAGCACGCTCTTCAACGCCGGCACTGCGCCGCTCGCATCAGCGAACGCCTTCACGTTCTCGGACTGCAGTAGAAACTTCAGCAAATCCCACGCGCCGTCCTTGACTTGGCAGGTGGAAGTGATGCCCCAGTTCCATGAACCCATGCCTGTCACAGCGCGCTCGCCGAATTTCGGCATTGGGATCAGCACCAAGTTATCGCCAAGCGCCGCTAAGTACTCAGGATAGACCCAGTGACCGACGAAACTGAGCGCCGCCTTGCCATCTTTGAAGACGTTGTCATCTTTGGGCGTAGCGCTGGTCAAGCCGTTTTTGAAGAGGCTCTGGAACTACGTCATAGCGGCGACAGCTGCCTCACCATTGATCACACCATCAGACGACAGGAAAGTGGTGCGGTCAATCAGATCGCCGCCAAAGCTCTGCACGATTGGGCTAAAGCCGTAGGTGAACCACTCACCTGCGCCATAGTTCATTTTCAGATCGAGCGGATAGCCGTCGGGCGGCACAACAGCGCGCAACGCTTCTAGCGCAGCATTGAACTCGTCAAGCGTCCACGCCTCTTCGATGCTCGTCGGAATGCGGACACCTGCCGCTTCCAGCATCTTCCGATTGCCCCAGATCGCCAAGCCGCTATCGAATGTGCCAATGCTCCACAGCTTGCCCTGATAGGTGCCTTGCTGGATGATGGACGGGATGATATCGGCAGCCAGCTCAGGCTCTTGCGCTAGGTAGTCATCCAACGGAATCAGATAACCTGCCCATGCGTAGTTGTAGACGTTCGGTCCGTCAAAGTCGAGCAGGCAGGGCAGCGCGTTAGCGACAGCCGCCGCATTCACCTGATCGTTGTACGAACCTTCGGGCAACTGCGTCGCCTCGGCGCGGTAAACTGATTGCGAAGCATTGTAGCTATCCAGAATAGCAGTCAATGCATCGCGCTCGGCGCCTTGCCCAGAGTGAAACCAGACGGTCACCACTGTTGGCGACTGCGCCAGCGCGCCGCCTGCGCCAAACACGCTGAAGATGAGCGCCAAAGCGCTGAACAACACTAAGACATTCCGTTTCATGGTTTTACTTGCCTCCAAATGCGTAATGAAACTAATTGAACACGCCTGATGGAACGAATACACGCTGTGTTTTTACCTGCGCATCACCTCCTTTTCTTGCTCAGAACGTCAGCGCCGCAAAGCGAGAGTCTCTGAAGCGCACTGTAGTGCGCTCTGCATAGAAGCCTGCCTTGCCATACGGCAGATGCGCCCAAGAGAACGCTATCAGCAGCGCGTCATCAAGATACACATCCAAATAGTGCGCACGAACCAGGACGCGCAGCCTGTGAACCGCGCCGCGCAGGTCGGCACGGCGCGCTTGAAGCGGCGGAAAGCGCCGCAAAGCGCCGAACTCTGCGCCGCACAGACTAACTTCGACCTGTCCTGCTGTGCGATCCAGCACTATGCAGAGCCCTTGCTCAGCGGCACTGCCATAGCCAATCACGACGCCTGCAATGCCGCCTTCGCTCTCAAAAGCGAGTTGTGTCTCGATCAGCGCAGCTTCGGCTTGATAAAGCAGATAGAGACTTGGCGCATCGGCTTGGCTGCAGAGTTCACTATCTGCCGTGAGCCACTTGCCGCCTGAGCGATAGACGCTCTGCGCTGAGAGCGGCTGTGTGAAGCGATCCACATCGCGACGCGCTAGGACGCGCAATGCGCCATCAGACGTGGTCGCCAGCTGTTTCACTGCACCGAATGAAGCGACATCATTCGGATGCTTGCGGCGCACCATGTGATGGTAAAAAAGACGGCTGCCATCGCTTGGATGCATCACGCTGCGCCCAACATAGCTATCCAAGCGCGACTCGCGGCTGGCGATCACAATGTTCTCCGCAGGACGGCGCCAGCCGCTCAGCAAGTCGTCAGAGACAAGGTAAAATGTGCCGTTCACACAGTGTGGATCGGAAGTTTGGTAGTACGAATCGAACCAGCGCGCTGTAGAAAACATCAGGTAATAACG
>DAOTWB010000039.1:0-6424 GCA_034436235.1 Anaerolineae bacterium | reverse complement strand
GCGGAAGGCGGCGCTTGCGTGAAAGTCTCAGTGACTTGCGCGACGGCGGCAGGCGCTTCAGGCGTGTTGAGCAAAAGGACGATGATGCCTGCCAAGAGCAAGATGATGAGCGCGCCGCCGATCAACACCAGCCGATTAGGCGCGGCAGGCTTGCGGCGCAGCGGCAACGTTTGATCGGGCGACGTGCCGCTCTGACGCGGCAGTGCTTGGTTAGTTGGCGTCGCCGCGCTGATCGGCACAGCGCGTCCTTCCAGCGCGGCGCGATACGCTTGCGTCAACTCAGCGGCTGTCTGGAAGCGATCCTGAGGCGACTTGGCGAGCGCACGCTGCACCACAGCATCAACGGCAGGCGGCAGCTCTGAGCGAAGCGTATGCACGGCAGGCGGCACTTTGTAGACGTGCGCGTTCATCATGGCGAAAGGCGTATCTGCCTTGAACGGCGTCTCGCCGCTGAGCATTTCATAGAGCATCACGCCTAGCGCGTAAATGTCCATCGCAGGCGCAGGCTCGCTGCCTTGCCACTGCTCAGGCGACATGTAGGCAGGCGTTCCCATCATCTGACCGCTCATGGTCATGCTGCTGCCGCCGACGATTTTGGCGATGCCGAAATCGGTCAGGAAGGCGTTGCCTTGCGCGTCCAGC
This sequence comes from Anaerolineae bacterium, assembly GCA_034436235.1. Classification (GTDB taxonomy): domain Bacteria; phylum Chloroflexota; class Anaerolineae; order Aggregatilineales; family UBA2796; genus CP2-2F. The sequence continues at coordinate 5,782 of DAOTWB010000039.1, read as the reverse complement.
AGCACATTTTGCGGCTTCAGGTCGCGATGGACGATGCCTTCGGCGTGCGCATAATCGAGCGCTGCGCTGATCTGTTCCAAGATGCGCAGGATGCGCTCAGGCGGCAGGCGTCCGCTTTGGCGCAAGGCATCGGCAAGGCTGCCGCCGCTCAGCAGCTCCATCACCAGATAGACCAGATCGTCCTGCCGTCCGTAATCGAAGACTTTCAAGATGTGCGGATGACTCAAGCGCGCGATCACTTGCGCCTCGCGATTGAAGCGCGCCCTGAATTCTTCCGAGTCGCTCAGCTCAGGTTTGATGATCTTGACCGCCACATCGCGATCCATCGAGATTTGGCGCGCGCGATAGACGGTCGCCATGCCGCCTTTGCCCAGCAGCGCCGTGATCTGATACTGCCCTAATGTCTGCCCGATTAAATTTGTCATCAGCCGATACGTCCGTGTGCGCACAACGCGATAGCTCACATTGTAATGTGCTTACTGCTCGGACGCTAGTCTTACGCTGCGTTGTATCAGGTTACATCGCCGTTTCTACAGAGCGGCGACATAACCTGTGTACGACTACTCCAGCGCGGCAAGACGCTCTTGGACAGCGGCGTACGCTTGTCGCAGCTCAGCTAATTTAGCCCGCTCTTTGGCGACCACTTCAGGTTTGGCGCGGCTGACGAATTGCTCATTCGCCAACGTCTTCTCAGTCCTCTCGATCTGCGCGCTCAAGTTGGCAAGCTCTCGGGTCAGCCGCTCGCGCTCGGCGCTCAGATCAACCAGACCTGCCAATGGCAAATAGAGCGTGACTTCGCCGCTGACCACAGTCGCCGCTTGTTCAGGCGCGGCGCCGCTCAGCGGCTCAAGGCGCTCCACGTTGCACAGCCGCGAGAACATCTCGCCATGTGCCGCCAAAATCGGCATGAAGCTGCCGCCATCGGCGATAATGCTCAGCCGTTTAGCAGGCTCAACCTTGTATTCAGCGCGCACGTTGCGCACTTTGACGATCAGGTCGCGCAGCACGTCCATATGCGCCTCAGCTGTCTCATCTAGATAGCGCTCATCAACGGCGCACCAACGCGCCATGATCAACGGCTGATCAGCGCGCTTATCAGGCAAGTAGCTCCAAATTTCCTCAGTGATGAACGGCATGTACGGATGCAACAGGCGCAGCGCGTTATCAAGCGCGTGCAGCAACACAGCGCGAGTCTGCGCTTGTGCAGCTGGATCGTCGCCGTAGAGCGCGTTCTTGCTATTCTCGACGTACCAATCGGCAAATTCATCCCACAAGAAGTCGCGGATTTGGCGACCTGCCTCGCCATATTGATAGTGATCGAACAGGCGCTGCACATTGCCGATCAGCTTGTTGAGTCGGCTGAGAATCCAGCGGCTGGGCAGATCGAGCGCCTCAGGCGCAGGCAAGGCTTGTGGCGCGTATTGGTCGCCAAGGTTGGTCAGCACGAAGCGCGCGATTTGCCACAGCTTATTGCCAAAGTTGCGTCCGTACTCAATCTGGCGCTCGCCTAAGTTCAGGTCGTTGCCCGGCGTGCCGCCAGTCAGCAACGTGAAGCGCAGCGCGTCTGTGCTGTATTTCTGCATCGCCTCGCGCGGATCGATCACGTTGCCTTTGGTCTTGCTCATCTTCTCGCCGTGTTCATCGCGCACCAAGCCGTGCAAGTAGACCGTGTGGAACGGCACTTGGTCAGTGAACCACAAGCCCAGCATGATCATGCGCGCTACCCAGAAGAACAGGATATCGTAGCCTGTCTCCAGCACGTCTGTTGGATAGTAGCGCAGAAAGTCGGGCGTTTGGTCGGGCCAGCCGAGCGTGCTGAAGGGCCACAAGCCGCTGCTGAACCATGTATCCAGCACGTCAGGGTCTTGCGTCAGGCTTGGATCAGTCAGGTCTTCGCGAGAGACGTAGATGTTGCCTTGCGCGTCATACCAGACAGGAATGCGATGTCCCCACCACAGTTGGCGGCTGATACACCAATCTTTGATGTTCTCTAGCCAGTTGAAGTAGATTTTCTCGAAGCGATCAGGCACGATTTTGATACGTCCGTCGCGCACAGCGGCGATCGCCTTCTCAGCCAGCGGCGCCATACGCACGAACCATTGCTCGCTGAGCAGCGGCTCGATGATCTCGCCGCCGCGTGTGGCGCGCGGCGTGATGCGCATGTACGGCTCAGTCTTGATGGTCAGCCCTGCCGCGCTCATATCCGCCCACAGCCGCTCGCGCGCCACGAAGCGATCCAAGCCTTGGTACGGACCTGCCTCAGCGTTGAGCGTGGCATCCTTGTTCATGATGTTGAGAATTGGCAGATTGTGGCGCTGCGCGATCTCATAGTCGCTGAAATCATGACCAGGCGTGACCTTGAGCGCGCCCGTGCCGAATTCGCGATCCACGTATTCATCGGCGATGATCGGAATCGGACGCTTGAGAATCGGCACGAAGGCTGTCTTGCCGATCAGATGCTGGTAGCGCTCGTCTTCAGGATGCACGGCGACGGCAGTGTCGCCTAAGATCGTCTCTGGGCGCGTGGTTGCCACTGGGATGAACGTATCGCCTTCCACAGGGTACTTGAAGTGATAGAGCGTAGCAGGCTCTTCAGCGTACTCAACTTCGAGGTCACTGACGGCGGTCTGCAAGCCGGGCGACCAGTTGATCAGTCGCTTGCCGCGATAGATCAAGCCTTGTTCCCACAGCCTGACGAATGCCTCGCGCACTGCGCGTGAGAGCGGCTCGTCCAGTGTGAAGCGCTCGCGATCCCAATCGCAGGAAGCGCCGAGCAAGCGCAGCTGCTGCACAATTGTGCCGCCGTACTTCTCTTTCCACTGCCAAGCGCGCTGTAAAAACGCCTCGCGTCCGATTGCCTCGCGGCTGGTGCCTTCTTCTTGCAAAAGGCGCTCCACCATCAGCTGCGTGGCAATGCCTGCATGGTCAGTGCCGGGAATCCACAGCGCAGCCTTGCCGCGCATCCGCTCGTAGCGGATCATCAGGTCTTCCACGCTGACGAACATGGCATGACCGAGATGCAATTCGCCCGTCACATTAGGCGGCGGAATGGCGATCACGAACGGCTCGGCATCAGGCGGCGCGCACTCAGGCTTGAACCAGCCGTTCGATTCCCAATAGCGATAGAGACGTTGCTCCGCTTCCAGATAGTTGAAGTTTTTAGGCATCTCCTGCACATTTTTGGGCATAGGCGCTCATCTCCTCACTGTTGAGCCAATCTCTCAGGCGCGTCGCGCCATGATCTGCAGTTCCCAACCGCTTGTTTCAGCTGATAGGACTGTGAAGCCTGCGGATCGCAACAAGGTTTCCAGCTCAGCGCTGCGCAGCGCGCGCTGCAGGACGCCGAAGCGCGTTGTGCTGAACTTGTCCTGCTCGCCTGCGACAATGAACGTGCTGTGCAGCACGCTGAGCGGCTCGGTCGCCTGCCAATCGTAGAGATCGAACAGGATCGCGCGACCATCAGGCAGCTCATCATGCACATGGCGCGGCACGAAACGCGGACGATCTTCCAAGAGCAGGTCGAAGGCAGGCAGACTCAAGCTCAGCATGCCGTCAGGTCGCAACAGCCTGCGCAAGTTGCTCAGCGCAGCGCTGATCGCCTCATCGGTCAGTAGATGTGCCAACGTGCCGCCTTTCAGCAGCGCCATGTCGAACGCGCCTGTCACGGTCTCGCTCAGCGTCACCAAATCAGCGCGCAGGAAGGTGATGGCGTCCTGCATGGCGAAGATCGCGGCATTCTGGCGAGCAGCCTGAAGCATGGTCTGCGTCGGCGCGATAGCGGTCACTGCCGCCGCGTGCATCGCCGCGGCGATGGCGTGCAAGCCGACCGTCGCCGAGCTATCGAGGACGCTTTGCGCGTTGTATTTGCGCAGCAAGCGGCGCAGCGCGGCGCTCTCGCGCTGGACGGCAGCGCGCCAATCGCGGAAGAGCAGCTGATGATGCTCAGCCAGCGCGTCATAGTAAGCATTCAGGTCGGCAGTGAGCGCGAGCGGCGCTTCTGAGCGTATAGGGCTGACCATACGGAACTCCTGATTATCTGAACGAATTGCCACTTCAGCCGCTGAAGGCGCTCTATGGCATAAAAAATGCCTTTCGCCACACACAAGGACGAAAGGCATCTCACCTTCGCGGTACCACCTTGCTTCCGCTGCGAGCAGCGGCGCTCTGTGCTGCGCTAACGGGCAGACCCGTGTGCGCTTAGTAGCTTGCGGCGTTCAGCGCACCAACTCGGCAGGGACATTCGGCAGGGCATCCGAGCGATCTCGCAGCCAATGGATCGCTTCTCTGAGACGGCGCGACCTGCTTTTCGCTGCGTCAATGTCTTTACGGTGAAACATGATAGCAACAAGCGGCGCGCTTGTCAAATGGCTCGCAGCGCGCACCTTGACTGCGCACGGCGAATCTCTTACAATGCAAATATGCCCTCGTAGCTCAGTGGATAGAGCGAGTGCCTTCTAAGCACGAGGTCGTGGGTTCGAATCCCGCCGAGGGCGCCTCAACCGAAGCCTTTCTGCCGCTTGGAGAACTGCCATGAGCTGGTTTCAAGAGATCGCTGCCAATCCGCATATCGAGACCGCCTTGCTGGTAGATGGCGGCGGACGACTAGTCGCCACATCGCAGCAGGCAAGCGTTGAGACGCGCCGCGTCGCCGGCATGATCCGCGCCGCTGAGATGTTAGCGCACGCGCTCTCTGACGAACTGAGACGCGGCGAGTTCTTGTCGCTCCAGATCACGGCTGCCGATGGTCATCTGTTGGTCATGCCCGTCGGCAACGCACACCATCTGGTCTTGCTAACTCAACGCGCCGCGCCGCTCGAGCTACTGCGCACTTACCTCAGCCGCCTGCTGGAAGATTTGCCCGAAACTGAGATCGCCGCCGCTTCGCAGAACATACCCTACTCGCCTTGGGACGAACTGAGCGCGGACGATCTCTTCAACGCGCTTTCCGAGTGGTTGCACAATGGCGGCGACTCGCGCTCCTGAGCCGACTTACGTCCTGCGCTTCTGGAAACCTTACGGCGTCCTGACTCAGTTCACTGACTCTGAAGGTCGCCCGACGCTTGCCGAGTACATCCCTGTGCGCAATGTCTACAGCGCCGGCAGATTAGACTACGATAGCGAAGGCTTGCTATTGCTCACGAACAACGGCGCGCTGATCGCTCGCCTGACCGATCCGCGCTACGCACATCCGAAGACCTATCTTGTGCAAGTTGAGCGCGTGCCGAGCGAAGCCGACTTGGATCAATTACGACGCGGCGTTCAGCTGAAAGACGGTCTGACGCGCCCTGCGCAAGTGCGCCTGCTGGAAACGCCGCCTGATCTGCCTGAGCGCACGCCGCCTATCCGCTACCGCGCCAACGTGCCGATCGCTTGGCTACGCATCACTTTGACCGAAGGCAGGAAGCGCCAAGTGCGCCGCATGACTGCTGCCATCGGCTATCCGACGCTGCGCTTGGTGCGCGTCGCCATCGGCGATATCACGCTAGACGGTCTGCGTCCCGGCGAATATCGCGCGCTCTCGCCAGCGCAGATCGCGGCGCTGTGGCGTGCGCTGCGCCGCACTAAGCGTTGACAAAAGCCAATCCGCGCGTCAGAGTCGCTCTATGAATTTCGACGTTTTCACCATTGCCGCCGTGACGGCTGAACTGAACGCACTGCTGTACAACGGTCGCGTGCAAGATACGCTCGAATTAGGCGACGACGCTATTGGCTTGGAAATCTACAGCAGTCATGCGCGGCACTATCTGTATCTGAGCGCGCATCCGCAGTTGGCGCGCCTGCA
>DAOTWB010000038.1:0-4178 GCA_034436235.1 Anaerolineae bacterium | reverse complement strand
AGTGGATTTGCGCACAGGCGTCTTGACAGAGCTCTTCGAAGGCGAAGGGCGCGCCATCGGACGCATTGCGCCGAGTCCTGACGGCTCAGGCGTGCTGTTCAGCGTGGTGCAGAGCGCACAGCGCCTTGCCGATGCTTTTGTGAACAACGTCTCGCAGGGCGAATTGCGCCGCGCAGCGCCTGTCATACAGCTCTATTGGCGTCCGCTGCCTGCCGCTGAGGATTCTCAGGCGATTTTGGTGGCGGTCAGCAGCGCGCCGCTCTGGGGCCGACTCGGCTCGGCGCCACCGCCGACTCCGACCAGCAGTCCGCGCCGCCCGAACGAGCGTCCCAGCGCCACGCCGACGCGCACCGCCACCTTCACGCCGACTCCTTCGCCAACGCCGAGCGTCCGCCGCACTGCGCCGCCGACCAACACGCCGCGCAAGTCGCGTGCGCCTTAGCGCGCTATGATGTCTCGACCTTAACTTTCTGTGAGTGCAGCGTCCCTAGCTGCGCTCGCGCTGAAAAGTGCGACCGAGTGCGCTATAATTCGACGCGGTTTAGTTTTTCACGCCGAAAGGAAATTTTCATGAAACTGCAGGACAGAGTTGCTATCGTGACCGGCGCCGCTTCTGGCATTGGCAAAGCCTGCGCTGAGAAGTTCGCCGCCGAAGGCGCCAAAGTGGTGGTGGCGGACGTGAGCGAGAAAGGCAAAGACGTCGCGGCTGCTTTGAAAGGTCACTTCATTCACGTGGACGTGACCAATCACGAGTCGGTTGAGGCGATGGTGAACGAGACCGTTCAGCACTTCGGCAAGCTGGACATCATCATGAACAACGCCGGCATTGACGGTCTGCAGGCGCCAACGGACGAAAGCACCATCGAGAACTGGCACAACGTGATGAAGATCAACATGGACGGCGTCTACTTCGGCATGAAATACGCGCTGCGCGTGATGAAAGCGCAAAAGCGCGGCGTGGTGCTGAACACCGCCTCGATCGCAGGCATGGTCGCCTTCCCGAACATTCCGCCCTACAGCGCCTCGAAGGCAGGCGTGATCCACTTGACCAAAGCGGCTGCCATCGAATACGCGCAATACGGCATCCGCGTCAACGCGATCTGCCCAAGCGTGGTGATGACGCCGCTGGTGCAGCACTTCATCGAGACCAGCGAAGACCCTGAGGCGACGCGCAAGCGCTTTGAGAATTTGAATCCGCTGCCCGGCGTCGTGACGCTGGACGCAGTGGCAAGCGCCGCACTGTTCCTCGTCAGCGACGACTCGGCGTTTATCAGCGGCGTCGCCCTGCCGATTGACGGCGCCTACACTGCGCAATAGTTGCTACAATCGCGAGTGCCTTGCTACCTGCGCAAGGCACTCAGCGCACTTTGACGACGACCGTCCTCGCCAGCTTATCGTGCCAACCTTGCCGCCTGCCGTCTACCAATATCCACAAATAGCCCAAGAGCAAGAAAAAAGCGCTGATCGTGTAACCGATCACGTTGCGCAGAATGGCATCCCACGCCGTCAAGCGCGCGCCGTTCAGCTTGACAATGCGAATGCCGAGCGCCGCCTTGCCCGGCGTCTGTCCATCGCGGTTGGTCAGAAAATAGACGTAGTACAGCGCCGATGTGAGCAGTCCGCGCAGGTTCACAGCCGAGAGCTGCTGTTCCAATTCCTCAAGCGTGCGCGGCGCAGGCACGATCGCGCTGTAGAGCGTGCCGACGACCAGTCCGATCACGAAAAGCACGGCGCTATCGATCAGCGCGGCGAGAAAGCGCTCGCCAACGCCTGCCAACGGATAGCCGCCGATGTTTTCTTTCGGCTTCATCTGATAGATCGGCGCGGAGACAGCGTGGAAAGGCTCGCTCGGCGTCACTGCGACTTGCGAGAGTAACTTGAGGCGCTCCAGCGCGAGTCGTGCGCGCTCATGGAACGGATCGAGCGCGAGCGCTTTATCTAAGAACTCACGTTTTTGCGCTTCGCTGAGCGCGACTTGCGACGCCAGATAGTATGTCTCAGCATCGGGCGCTTCGCGCAGCGCTTGACGCAACAGCTCGCGTGCGCGCTCCAGATCGTTCGCGGCGATCGCTGCGCGAATTTCAGCTTGTAAAGTTTGCATTCAAAGCTCTCAGCATCGCTTAGATAACTTAAGATGCTTCTATTGTGCCTCACTCGCGTGATGTTGCAAGAAATATTGATATTCTTCCAGCACCAGCTCGGTTTCGCCGTCCATGCGCAAGCGACCCTTGTGCAGCCACAGCGTCCGTTGGCACAGCATCTGCACAGCGCCTGCATCGTGCGAAACGAACACGATGGTGCGTCCTTCATCGCGCAATTTCAGCATGTGCGCAATGCACTTTTGCTGGAAGGCAGAATCGCCAACTGCCAGCACTTCATCGAGGAAGATAATCTCAGGCAGCACGTGAATGGCAATGCTGAAGCCGAGCCGTGCGCTCATGCCGCTTGAATAATGCTTGACAGGCGTATCAATGAACGGACGAATCTCGGCGAATTCGATGATATCTTCGACGTATGGCGCGATCTGGCGCGGCATCACGCCGTGAAAAGCAGCGTTCAGGTAGATATTTTTGCGACCTGAGAGTTCGCCCAAGAAGCCTGCTTGCAAGCCGATCAAGGATGCGAAGCGACCGTTCACGCGCACGCTGCCTTTGCTCGGACGCATGATGCCTGAGAGCAGCTTGAGCAGCGTCGTCTTGCCCGAGCCGTTGCGCCCGATGATCGCTACGCTCTCGCCGCGCCGCACTGTGAAGCTGACATCCTGCAGCGCGTAGAAAGGCTGCGCGACTGTCTGTTTGCGCAAGGCGCGGCGCAACAAATTGAGCGCTTCGTGCCGCAAGCTCGGGCGATATTCTAAGCGCGCGTATTGCTTGTATACGCCTTGCACTTCGATGACCGTGCTTGTTGTGTCAGAAGTTGCCGCCAGCGGCTGATCGAGCGTCATCATGCGAAATCTGCCAAGCGCGATTCGTTCGCCTTAAAGTAAGCGTAGCCCATATAGAGCAATGTGAACGCCATGACGAGCGGATAGTAGAGCGAGAGCACGTCAGGCGCGCGTCCATAGACCATTACATCGCGAAAGGCTTGAATGATCAAGCCGACAGGATTGAGCAACACGATGAAACGAAATTGCTCAGGGATGTTCTCCACAGGATACAAGATCGGCGTCAGATAAAACAGCAGCTGCATGATCACTGAGACCAACTGCGAAATATCGCGGATCATCAAGCTCAGGCTGCTCAGAAAGAACATCACGCCGAGCGTGAAGCAGATCAGCAGCAGCAGCAAAAACGGCAAATACAGCCACATGCCGTTCGGATAGATGCCGTTCAGGGCGTTCACGATCACGAGCGCTAGAAAAGTGAAGCAGAAATCCACCAAACCTTCGCCGATCACCAGCAGCACAGCGATCTCGCGCGGAAAATTGACCTGATTGATCAGTCCCATCTTGCTCAAAATCGCTGCCATGCCGCCGAAGATGCCGCTGCTGAATAATTGCCACAGCACCAAGCCTGCTAAGAAGAACACGATGAACGGCACATCGTAATTGATGCGCAGAAATTGCGAGAATGCCAACGCTAGGACGGCGCTGGTCGCCAGTGGCAGCAGCACGATCCAGAAAATGCCGATGATTGTCTGGCTGTAGCGCGACTGGATGTTGTAGCGCAGCCAGAGTCCGAGCAAGGCGCGATTGTGCCACAAGCGCCACAGATGCAGGAAAAACGTGTCGCTACCTTGCTGTGGATTGATGCGTCCAGGATAGACGACTAGACAGGCGCCTAACAAAGCGACGATCAGGCTGAAATAGACGAGCTGCAGCTGCGAGAGATCGGGCAGTAGCCACAGCGCGCCTAGCACAGTGAGCGCAGCGCCTAGCAGCAAGACGCGAAACTGCGAGCGCGGCGTCAGCAGGCGGCGCAAAGGCGTCTGCGCTGACCAGGCGGCGAGCGAATAGGCGAGCGCTTGTGCAGCAGCCATGATCAAAAAGAAGAGCGGCGGCTGCGGCTCGTACTCAGCACCTAGCACATTTCCCAAGGTCAAGCGCAGCCGAATTTGGACGGCGATCAGGTGCGCGCCGATCAGAATGGCGACGTTCGCCGTGTAATGCAGCAGACGCAAGACGCTCAGCGGCAGTTTGAACGTTTCGAATTTTTGCTGTGCGAACGAAATAGCCATAC
>DAOTWB010000037.1:0-12937 GCA_034436235.1 Anaerolineae bacterium | reverse complement strand
CTGACCGTGCGGAAAACGTCATCGCCTGTGAACAAAAAGTTGGCGAGGTAATCGCGCGCTTGGCTGATCGGCATCTCGCGCGCGCTGAGCAGCTCGTCGAGCAGCGTGCGCTCATCGCGCAAGGACTCGTGCGCTTGCGCGAAGTAGCCGATGTTGACCTGCGCGCCGAGCTTGCTCTCGCCTGTCAGCGGCGGCAGCGCGCCGAGCAAGGTCTTGAGCAGCGTGGACTTGCCGACGCCGTTCGGTCCGATGATAGCTGCCACTTCGCCGCGATAGAGCGTCAGGTCAGGCACGCGCAAAAGCGGCGCCTGCGCTGTGTAGCCGATTGTGAGATTGTGCGTCATCAGCACTTTATCGCCGCTGCGCGCGCCGCTCTTCAAATTCAGGCGCATCCGCACTTGGCGCGGACGCACTGTGGAAGGCTTGAGCGCTTTGATCGCCGCCTCTGCCTCTGCCACTGTGTAGAGTCGCACGCCGCCTACACCTGTCTCCGACCAACTGCGTGCGTTTTTGTAAGCGACCAAGCCGAGCTGCTCAATGGCAGCCAGCTCGCGGCTGAGAATGCGCAATTTGCCTACAGCGCGCGCGTTCGTGCTATCGCGGACGATGTTGCGCTTGATGAAATCCAAATCGGCGAGCAGGCGCTCGCGCTCGCTCTCGAAGAGCTTCAAATGGTATTCCCAGCGCGCCTGACGCTGCTCCAAATAAGCGCTATAGTTGCCGTTGTAGCGCTCTAGCCTGCCGCGATCGAGTTCCCAGATCGTGTTGACCACGCGATCCATGAAGTAGCGGTCGTGGCTGACCAGCAGCAACGCGCCTTGCCAAGCGACGAGATAGCTCTCTAGCCACTCAATGGCTTGAATATCGAGATGGTTGGTCGGCTCGTCCAGCACCAGCAGATCAGGTCGCTGTAAAAGCAATTTGGCGAGGAAGGCGCGCGTTTTTTGTCCGCCGCTGAGAATCGGCAACGGCTTTTGATAGGCGTCCGCTTCGAAGCCTAAGCCTTGCAGCACTTGCTTAATGCGCGTCTCATAATCGTAGCCGCCGTCCGCTTCGAAGGCGTGTTGCGCCGCGCCATAGCGCTCAAGCAGCTCAACGTTATCAGGACGCTCGCCGATCTGCCGCGCCATCTCCAGCAGATCGGCTTCGCGGCGCAGCAGCGCGTCAAAGACGGTCAGCATTTCGTCCCAGAGCGTGCGCTCGCTGATCAGCTCAGGACGTTGCGGCAGGAAGCCGATCCGCAGGCTGCGCATTCGGCTGACCGTGCCGCTTGTGGCGTCTTCCAAGCCGAGCAGGATGCGGATCAGCGTCGTCTTGCCTGCGCCGTTCGGCCCGACCAGAGCGATCTTTGCGCCGTGCGAAATCTCTAGGCTGACGCCGCTGAAGAGTTCCTCAGCGCCGAAGGCTTTGCTGAGACCTGTTGCACTCAAAATGGACATGCTGCAAGTTTAGCGCGCAGCGCATCAACTTGACAAGCTGCCGCGCAACAACTGATTGACGATGCGCGTCAGATGGTTGAGCGTATCGGCGCGGCGCTGCAGGACGATCACGCGGTCGGGCAGCTCTTCGTGCTTGAGCGCATCCACGCGCGCGACGTCGGCGAGGATGATCAGCGGCGTAGTCGCCATCCAACTGTGCCGATCCGTGTGCTGAAGGCGCAACCATTCCAGCGCGTCAATGCCGCTATCGCTATCGTCGTAGACTATGATCAGCGCCGGCTGATATTCATGTGCGTAGTCCAGCGCTTCTTGATAGCTCGACGTATTGGCAACTTCGTAGCCTTGCGAGATCAGCCGATCTTGGTATGGATCGAGCGTGAACGGCACGTTGAACAGCTTCAAAATCCGAATGCGATTGGCATCAGGCTTCTGTTGCCTGAAAGGTAGCGCGCTCATGGTCAGCTCAGCCTTCTAAAAACTATCTTGCGATGTGAGGTGTGGCGCAAGTCACTCAATGCTTAGCGTCAGCGCATCCGCTAACGAAGTGTAGAGCGTCGCGCCTACTTGATATAACACCAAGCGTCCCGAAAAGCGTCTCACAAAGTCGGGAACTGCCTCAGGATTGAAGAGCCTTGCCACGATTATATCATTTTTTAAGTAAGGATCGGTGATGGCGAGCAGAGCGCCATAGTTGCGCCAATTATCGCGCTCGCCTTCGCGCCGCAACACGATCACCAAGACAGGCTGCTCAGGCGCGCCAAGCTGAGCGCGCAACGTCTTGACCGCTTCGATCTGCGCGCGGCTGATGCCATTGAAGCCATACAAGCCGTCCTGCCAATTCGGCGGCAGCGGCTCGCGCAGGCGCGCAGGCGTATAGCCGATCAAGCTGGCAGCGCACGCGATGCCTAGCACTGCATAGCCGATCGCGCGTCTGGGCAGGCTGCGCAGCCATGCCACAACGCCGTAAGACGCCACAAGGCACGCGCCGAAGATACCTTCGTAGTAATAGCGCACGCTGTACACAGCGCCGCCATGCACTACCGAGCCGATCCAATAGAACATGCCACTGACCACCAGCGCGACGAAGAAGCCGAAACTCAGCCAAATCCACGGCTTGCGGCGTCCGCTCGCCAAGCCGAGCACGACAGATATCCAGCTCAGTCCAACGCCGAAGCCGTAGCCTAAGTTCTCTCTCAGATAGCGCTCGATTTCTGCGTCCAGCGTGATGCCGAACGTATCGCGAAACCAGAAGATCAGATCGGCGCGCATGTTGCGCCATGCCCATGTCAGCGAATGTCCGCCGCGATTCAGACCATAGCCTTCGCCAAAACCGACCTTGTCGTACGACCAGTACATGGTGTACGTATTGACGAACGGATCGCCTGTCCATTGATAGTTGAAGAACAACCACAGACTCGCCACAGGCGCTGCACAGGCGACCATCAGCACGGATGTGGTCAGCGTATGACGCCATTCGGCGCGCGCGCTCAGCAGCCGCCACAGCGCGTGCAGCGCCACAGGCGACGCGATCGCGAACGCCGTCAGCGGTCGCGTGCAGATCAACGCGCCAAGCGCGGCGCCGCTGAAAGCTGCCCAAGCGCGGCTGCCGCGTCTGCGCCGCGCGCTGCGCCAATAGCCATACGCGAAGCACAGCGCCGCGCACAACGCCCAAGTATGGCTCATCAGCGTCGCGTTCAGGATCAGCGCGCTCGGACTGATCGCCAAGAGCAGCGCTGCTATCACGCCGACCGTCTCATCGAACATTTCGCGTCCGAGTCGGTAGATCAGACCGACGTTCAACATGGCGAGGAAAGCGTTGATCAGCCATTCCTGTCCCAGCCACGCGCCAATGCTCAGCACGAGCGACCAGCCCGGCGGATATTTACCAAAGCGCCGATAGATTCCATCGGGCGACTCGTCAGGTTGCAGCAGAAACGGCTGCCAAAAGACCTCAACAGGCTCTTGTCGCTCAACCCAAGCTCTGCCGCCGCTGAAAATGCGCGCCTGATACAGGTAAGCGAACTCATCTTCCAGACGCGGCAGGCGCTCCAGCACGTCGCGGCTGATGTGCGCTGCCGCTAGAAAGGCGAAGCTCATCAGCGCCAAGACGAACCATCGCGTCGCGGACATGGCTAGGCGCGTTCCCGATCCACTTCCTCAAAAATGGCTTTGGCGTAGGTCAAGAGCTGCGCAGTGCGCGTCGCATCGGTGCCGCGCGCCTGAAAGTAGCGCTCCAACAATTGCAGCGGCGTCAAACTTTCGATTGCGCCGTTCAGTCGCGTGCGGTCAGCGCGCTCAACTTCCAATTTAATCGTAGCGACCGTGCTTGCGCCGCGCTCGTAAAGCGCAGCGTACAGACGGCGCGTCTCAACACGACCTTCATCCGCGGCGCTCAGCTGCACATACATGCGCACAATCGCGCCCTGCACGTTGGCGCTCCGAATTGCATCGAGCGCGTCGTTCATCGGATTGGCGCTCGTGCGCAGATCAGCGCGCAAAGTGACGAAAGGACGGCTGTTGACAGGCTTGAATTGCCAGCGCGTCCGTCCGCGCTCCAGCTCCACCCAGCAAAAGCCTTTCGGCTCGTTTTCCTCGCCGAAGTCAATCCGCTCAAGGCTGCCGCTGTAGACCACAGGCGTACGCGCGCCGCTGGTCAGGCATTGATGCTTGTGAATGTGACCGAGCGCCACGTAATCCCATGCAGGATCGTCCAGATCGCCTAACGAGACCGTCACGTCGCTGCCCAGCATCACTTCGCGCTCGCTGCCCGTCCGCGCGCCGCTGACCGTGAAATGGCCCACCAGCACGCGCGGCAGGCGCTCAGGCGCTTGGCGTGCCTGATCGGTCAGTTCGCTCAGCATCTGGCTGACCGTCGTCTGGAAGCGCTCGGTCTGCGCTTGTGAGTCCAGCGCGTGATCTTCATCTTCGGTCAGCAGCCGCGCCTTGATAGGATACGGCACTGTGCCTACAATGGCGACGCCGCTCTTGGTCTCGACGTTGTGCAGCTTGTACTCATCGCCTAGCAATACGCTCGGCACAGCCAGCGTCTGGTAGATATCCAAGCTGGAAGCGCGGCTGGACGACGTCGCTACGTCGTGATTGCCCAGCAACAGCACCACTGGACAGTGATCGCTCATCTGGCGGATGCGGCGCGCGAATTCGCGCTGCAAAGTCGGATTCGGCGTGCGATTTTTGAAGGCGTCGCCGGCGAAGACGACCAAATCCACGTCATTTTGGCGTCCGTAATCGAAGACTTCATCAAGGCGCTTCAAAAAGTCATGCACACGGCTGCTGAAGCCTGTCTCAGGCTGCACACGACCGTAGTTTTCCATGCCTAAGTGAAAATCTGCAAAGTGCAACATGCGAATCATGGCAGGCATCTTTCATCCCAACGATTTCTTGCGCTCTAGTGTAACAGCATCCATGCAACTTTTGATAGTGGTCAGAGGCGCGGCAACGAGCGGATTTCCCGCTGCGCTGAATCAGCCGCTCTCTTTTGCCGAGCAGCTGCCTGACAGTTATTTTTGCGTTATACTGAGTATGTGAGCATCGGCAAGTTCTCAGGCGAATGGAACACATGGCAATTCAGAGCGTCGCGGCGAGCTATCGCAGTCCGCTGTTGATCAAGGCGGTGCGCGATATCCGTCAAAAAGGTCTGCTGTATTTCTTCCACGATCTATGGCGCGAGAAAGGCGATCCTGTGCGCGTGCAGATCGGCGGCAGCACGCGCTATCTTATTGTGCATCCTGACTATATCCAGCAGATCAACGTGACGCAACGCGCCAAATACGGCAAGACCGTCACGTATGCTGCCGTGCGCCGTCTCGTGCTTGGCGACGGTCTGGTGACCAGCGAAGGCGAGCTGTGGCGGCGGCAGCGGCGCCTGCTCTCGCCTTTCTTCACGCCGCGCGGCATTGAGCAATTCCTGCCGATCTTCATCAGCGAAGCGCAGCGCATGCGCACGCGCTGGGAACAACTGGCTGCCACAGGCGAGCCTGTTGAGATGATCGGCGAGATGATGCAACTGACTGCGCGGATAGTCCTGCGCACGCTCTTCAGCCTGAGCGACGAAGCTGAAATACGCGATACAGCGCACGATGTGGATTTCTTGCTCAACTTCGTCACACAAAATCAACTCAAGCCGCTGCAAGCGCCGCTGTGGCTGCCGACCAAGCAGAATCGCGCTTACCATCAGGCGCGTGCGCGCATTGACGCCTTCATCAACGCGCTGATCGCCAAGCGGCGCGCCATGCCTGTTGAGGACTATCCGAACGACATGCTCAGCAAACTGATGCTGGCGCGCGACGAAGAGACAGGCGAGCCAATGTCCGACGAGCTGATCCGCGATGAGGCGATCACGCTGTATTTCGCAGGGCATGAGACAACTGCGCGCGCGCTCGCCTTCGCTTGGTATGCGCTTGCCGCCGAGCCTGAGGTCGCGGCTGCGCTGCACGCCGAAATAGATCGGACGATTGGCGCGCAGATGCCGACGGTTGAGCTGCTCAAGCAGATGCCGTACACAGTGCAGGTGCTGAAAGAGACGCTGCGCCTGTATCCTTCAGCGCCGATCTACGGACGCGATGTGCTTGAAGATGACGTGCTTGGCGGCGTGACGATCAGGCGCGGCGCGCAGCTGACCTTGATGCCATTCTGTACACATCGTCATCCTGAGTTCTGGGACGAGCCGCTGCGCTTCGATCCTGAGCGCTTCACGCCTGAGCGCGAAGCGGCGCGTCATCCTTATGCTTTTTATCCATTCGCGGCAGGGCAGCGCATTTGCATCGGCAACAACTTCGCTCTGCTCGAAATGCACGTCCTGCTGAGCATGTTGGCTGCGCAATTCGCGCCGCGCCGCCAAACAGGACATCAGCTGGCGCTGGAGCTGGTCGGCTCGCTTGGCGCACGCACGGGCGTGTGGATGCACATCGTGCCGCGCTAGGCGAATCAGCGCGTCAGTTCGGCGCGCATCGCGTTATAATAAGGATAACGTTCATCAACGGATAGGATGCGTTGTATGTCTAACCGAACGGATATGCAAACTGCCATCACCTCGCGCCAGCCGATGGAAGAGCCTGATTCCGTCGGCGGAATGCCTGTCGAGGAACTCATCCGCATCGCACGGGAAACTACCGCACGCATCCGCAACGAAGATCGCAAGCGCCTGCAAACGGAAGCGTCTGAGAGTCGGCAGAGCATTCAAAGCGGCGTGCCGCATTTATTGCAGCAATTTTTCATCGGCAAGCTGGATTTAGACGAGGAACTCAGCCGCCGTTTTCCCAATCCGCCGTTGCTCTCTTCAGCCACGTTCGAGCCGCCGCCCGGCAAGCGCGCGCGGCGCGGCTTCGCGCAATTCAAGGCGCAGGATGAATCGGCGAGCTTGAGCATAGACCTGCACGGCATTGATGGCACTTTTGAGGCGGATTACGTCTACGGCGGCATGATCGCAGCGCATTTCACCTTCGGCGCCATCGCCGATGCGCAGCGTAAGCGCTTCCTCGACCTGATCAGGCGGCGGACTGGCACCAGCATCCTTTGGACGGCGAAGCGCTGGGAACGCGATTACCTTGTGGTGAGCGTGCAGGAAGGCTTCGCGCGCATTTACGCCTTCGGAATGCATCACGTGAACGCCGCTTGTCGCCTGCCGCCTGAGCCTTTCCGTCAATTGACGCACTGGCTTGCCACGTTTTGGGTCACGGATACTGAGACGACCGCCAATCGCCGCGATGTGGTCGGCGATCCGAGCTGGTAGTCCTGCGCGCTGCTTCCAATATATCTTCGGCACGCGTCGCGCTCTGGCGCGTGCTATAATTCGGCGCGGATTGATAGACGACCACACCTAGTCAGGAATTTCTATGACCAGCCAACACAAGCACTTTCAGAATGTGATCATGGCGCTGCACAAGTTCTGGGCGGAGCAAGGTTGCCTGCTCTGGCAGCCGCACAATGTGCAGGTCGGCGCTGGGACGGGCAATCCTGCCACGTTTTTGCGCGTGCTGGGCAGCGAGCCATGGCGAGTCGCCTATGTGGAACCGAGCGTGCGCCCTGATGATGGACGCTATGGCGAGAATCCTAACCGAATGCAGAGCTATTATCAGTATCAGGTCATCCTCAAACCTGATCCGGGCAATCCGCAGGAGCTTTATTTGCAGAGCCTTGAGGCGCTCGGCATCGATCTGCGTCGTCATGACGTGCGTTTTGTCGAAGATAACTGGAAATCGCCAGCGCTCGGCGCATGGGGACTGGGCTGGGAAGTTTGGCTGGATGGGCAGGAAATCACGCAGTTCACTTATTTTCAACAGAGCGGCGGCATTCGGCTCGATCCGATCAGCGTGGAGATCACTTACGGCATTGAGCGCATCGTCCTAGCCTTACAAGGTCGCGACGCCGTCTGGAATATTCAATGGACGGACGATATCACCTATCGCGATATCTTCTTGCAGAGCGAGATCGAGCATTGCCGCTATTACTTCGACGTGGCGGATGTAGAAACGCTCAAGCAGGTTTACGATGCTTATGAGCGCGAACATGCGCGCGCGCTTGAACACGGTCTGGTCGCGCCTGCTTACGACTATGTGCTGAAGTGCAGCCATCTGTTCAATGTGCTGGATACGCGCGGCGCGATCGGCGTCACTGAGCGCGCTGCCTATTTCCGCCGTATGGCTGCCATGAGCCGCAACGTGGCAAAAGCGTATCTCGCGCAACGCGAGCAGCTCGGCAATCCGCTTAGCCACGTCGGCAGGCATTGGCGCTACGCCGAGAAAGAGACGGCTATCGGTATCACAACGCTCAGCGCGCCTGCTGCGCCTGCTGATTTCCTGCTGGAGATAGGTACAGAAGAGCTGCCCGCCGCTGATCTGGATCAGGCTTTGGCGCAATTGCGTCAAGCGGCGCCTGAATGGCTATCAGGGCTGCGTTTGGCGCATGACGGCGTCGAAATTTATGGCACGCCGCGCCGCTTGATCGTCTTCGTGCGCAACCTAGCGCCCAGCCAGCCCGATGAAACGCGCCTTGTGCGCGGACCTGCCGCTAACGTCGCCTTTGACGCTGAAGGCAAGCCGACTCAAGCGGCGCTCGGCTTTGCGCGCAAACAAGGTATTGAGCCGAGCGCGCTCAAGCCGATGCAGCTGGAAGGCGGCACATACGCAGCGGCTTATGTGCAGGTTAAAGGTAGATCGGCGCTTGAAGTGCTGAGCGAGAGCCTGCCGAGCTTGGTCAGCGGCATTCGCTTCGCCGAGTCCATGCGTTGGAACAGCAGTGGCGTCGCCTTCTCGCGCCCGATCCGTTGGTTTTTGGCGCTCTTCGGCAATTTGCCGCTCTCTTTTGGCTACGCTGAGACGTGGAGCGCGCCATTCACGCGCGGCACGCGACCGAAAGGCTCGCCTAGGCTGATGATCGGCTCGCCGGGCGAGTATTTCGCGGTCATGCGCAATGAAGGCATTCTGGTAGACCCTGCCGAGCGCCGCGCCGCCATTCACGCCCAAGCGGAGCAACTGGCTGCGCAGGTCGGCGGACGGCTGTTGCAGGACGCGGCGCTATTGGATGAAGTCACCAACTTGGTGGAACAGCCGACAGCTGTGCGCGGCGCGTTTCCGTCGCGCTTTTTGCAGTTGCCGCGCGACGTGCTGATCACGGTCATGCGCAATAAGCAACGTTACTTCGCCATCGAAGATGCGAGTGGCAATCTGATGCCGTATTTCATCGCCGTGCGCAACGGCGATGGTCAGTTCCTCGAAGAAGTGATACAAGGCAACGAGCATGTCTTGAACGCGCGCTTCGCTGATGCTGAGTTCTTCTTCAAAGAAGACCTGAAGCGTCCGCTGGCAGCGCGCGCGGATCGATTGAAAACGATGACCTTCCAAGAGAAGCTCGGCTCGCTCTACGATAAGAATGTGCGCCTGACGCGCTATGTGCAGCCGCTCGGCGCGCTGCTCGGCTTATCAGCCGCTGAGCTGGAGATCGCCGAGCAGGCTGCCGCGCTGGCGCGCGCCGATCAAGGCACGCAGATGGTCGTCGAGATGACGGCGCTGGAAGGCGTGATGGGACGCGAATACGCGCTGCGCGAAGGCAAATCGTCGGCTGTGGCGCAAGCGATCTTCGAGAGTTACTTGCCGCGCAGCGCAGGCGATCAGTTGCCTGAGAGTCGCGCAGGCGCGCTGTTGGCGCTCGCCGACCGCTTGGATAGCTTGGTCGGCTTGTTCGCGGTCGGTTTGGCGCCAACTGCCAGCGCCGATCCGTTCGCCTTGCGGCGCGCTGCGCTTGGCGCAGTGCAGATTCTGATCAAGCATCAGTTTGCGATCAGCCTTGCGCGTGTGCTACCGATCTTCGCGGAGCAACAGCCTGTGCCTGTTGAGCCGACAACTGTCGAGCAAGTTCAGCAGTTCATCATCGGACGACTGGAGAGCTTGCTGCGCGATGAATACGGCTTGCCGCACGATGTGGTATCGGCTGTGCTGCGCGAGCAAGGCGATACGCCGTATCGCGCGTTGATCGGCTGCCGTGAGCTGGCAACATGGACTGCCAAACCTGAGTGGAGCAACATCCTTGACTCGTTCGCGCGCTGCGTGCGCATCACGCGCGATAAGCCGCGCTACGCGCTGCAGCCTGAGCAGCTCACGCCTGCCGAAGCGCAGCAGCTCTACGCCGCTGCGCAACAGGCGCACGCCGCGCTCGATGCGCACGCCAATGTGGACGCTTTCCTGAGCGCCTTCGCCGCGCTCGTGCCGCACGTCACCACGTTTTTCGATAAGGTGCTGGTGATGGATGAAGATGCAGCCGTGCGCGAGAATCGGCTTGCGCTGTTGCAACACATCGCCGATCTGGCGCGCGGACGCGCCGACCCGAGCCAGCTGAGCGGCTTCTAGTCTTCCAGCGCCGCGAGCAGCGCGCCGTCATCGGCAAAGCCGAGCAGCCGTGCGTCCGTGAGCGTGTTGCTCAGGACGCGCGGCACAACGCAGCGCACGCGCAAGAAGTTATCGGTGTAGCCGTTGTTCAAAAAGCCTTGCGCGCTGGCGCCGCTGACCGCTTCCCAGAGCACAGGTCGCGCCTGACCGATGAAACGCTCAGCAAAACGGCGTGCGCACTGCTCGCCAAGCGCGATCAGCGTCTCAGCGCGCGCGCGCTTGGTCGCCTCAGGCACTTGATTCGGCAGCCGTGCAGCAGCTGTGCCTTCGCGCAGGCTATAGCGGAAGACGTGCAGCGCGGCGAAGTCAATCTCTTCAATGAAGGCGCGGCTGATGGCGAATTCTTCGTCTGTCTCGCTGGGAAAGCCGACGATCACGTCTGTGGCGATGGCTGCATCAGGCATGATGGCGCGAATCTCGGCGATCAGCGCGCGGAAGGCAGCTTGCGATGTGCGCCGCACCATGCGCTTGAGCGTGGCGTCGCAGCCGCTCTGCAGCGGCAAGTGCAGATGACGGCACAAGCGGCGATCTTCCCACAGGTTGAACAGATCGCGCGGCAAGTCCCAAGGCTCAAGCGAAGAAAGGCGCAGGCGCGGCACATCGGTATCGCTCAGCAATGCGCGCAGCAGGTGCAGCAACGCATCGCGCTGACCGCGATCGTGACCGTAGCTGCCCAAGTGGACGCCTGTCAGCACTAACTCCTGATAGCCGTGCGCAGTCAACATCTGCGCTTCCGCCACGATCTCAGCCAATGGACGGCTTCTGCCTTTGCCGCGCGCTACGCGCGTGATGCAAAACGTACAATGCCGATCGCAGCCATCTTGCACCTTCAGAAAAGCGCGCGTCTTGCCGCCTGCGCCGAGCAGAGCCTGCCGCGCCATCGGCTCAAGATCGAATGACTGCACAGCGGCTAACGGCTCGCCTGTGACAATCGAGCGCAGCGACTCTTTGGCGTGATTGTCCACAACGTATGCCACGCCTGCCATCTGACGGACTGCCTCAGGCGCTAAGTGCGCATAGCAGCCTGTCACGGCGATTGGCGCGCTCGGATTAGCGCGATGTAAGCGATGAATGCTCTGACGGCTGCTGCGGACTGCCTCTTGAGTCACGGCGCAGGTGTTCACGATCATCAGCTCCGCTTCGGCAGGTGAGTCGGTCAATGTGTCGCCATGCGCAATGAATTGGCGCGCCAAGCTATCCATCTCGCTCTGATTCAAGCGGCAGCCAAGCGTCTTCAGGTGAACTTTCATCGCACAGTCTCAGCGCCATCGCTCACGGATAAGGTCAGGTAAAATACAGGCTCAATGCCTTGCCCTAAATCTAGCAAAAGCGTGCGATCGTGGCGAAAGCCGAGCCGTTGATAGAGCGCTAGCGCGCGCGCGTTGCGCTGCGCCACGCCGATTTCGATCACAGCGCGCTGCGCTGCGCCGAGCGCGATCAGATGTTTGAGCAATGCTGTGCCAATGCCGCGTCCGCGTTGCGCCTGCGTCACGCTCAGATCGCTGATCTCAGCCACGCGCGTCCACAGCGTGAGCTGCCCGAAGGCGACCACTTGCGCGTTCAAGGTCGCCACAATGCCGATGCTGCGCTCGCCTGCCGCAACGCGCGTCAACATTTCATAGACCTGCTCAGGCGGCAGTTGTGGAAAACAGGCGCGCCCGACCGCTTCAGCGTCTGTTGGCGTGTATAGACGCAACGCCAAGCCGTCCAGCATCACATCGCCTCAGAGAGCGCTGCCAAGACGGCAGGCAACAGTTGCTTCTTGCGCGAGACCACGCCAGGTGCGTCCAGCGTGCCGTCATCTAGACGCCTGTACGGCAGCGCGGCAATCAAGCGCTCTTGACCGACCGCCACAAGCCGACTGTTGCCGCGCACCACATCCGTGACTAGGAGCAAGGCGAGCGCTAATTTGTGTGTCTCTGCCAAAGTTTGCAGAGCGCGCAGCAGATCGGGCAGGCGCGGCGTTAGCTCGCTGAAGGATGTCACTTCAACTTGCGCAATGCCTGCCGATAAGCCGTTCGTGTTGTAGAACTTCAGATCGGCGTTGATGACTTCTTCAGCGCGTCGCTCGCCTAAGCCTGCGCCTGCCGCTAACAAGTCGCGCCCTAGATTCTCAAGCGCATCGCGCGGCGCTTGCTCAGCGGCGATGCCTGATAGCTCGGCAAGGCGCAGCGCGGCGCGCTCATCGCGCGGCGTGGTCGTCGGCGAGCGCAGGACAAGCGTATCAGAGAGAATGCCGCACAACAATAAGCCTGCCAGCGCAGGCGGGAAATTCAGCGCGTGTTCAAAAGCGGTCTCAGCGACCAGCGTTGAGCAGCTGCCAACAGGCTCGACGCGAAAACGGATCGGCATGGCGGTCGGCATGTTACCCAAGCGGTGATGATCTAGCACTTCCAGCAGCTCAGCATCTTCCAAGCCTGCCACTGCCTGTTGCGGCTCGTTATGGTCAACGATCACGACCTTGCGGCGCGGCGGCGCCAGCAGCGCCGATTTGCGCACCAAGCCAATGTAAGTGTTCTGCTCATCCACCACGAGGAACTCGTCTTGTGCGGCGCGCAAGACCTGCCCAAGCACGTCGCGGATGCGCTCATTGGCGCG
>DAOTWB010000036.1:0-3491 GCA_034436235.1 Anaerolineae bacterium | reverse complement strand
GAGCGCCGCGCCTGCCGAGTCGATTCGCGTCTTAGAAGCGGGCAGTTTGCGCGCCACGCTTGAGATCGTGCGGCGCATCAAGAACAGCTTGATCCGTCAGCGCATCAGCCTGAGCGCGCACAGCCGCCGCATAGATTTCCACACGCAAATCGAGTGGCGCGAGCGCCAGACGCTGCTCAAGGTCGCTTTTCCGCTCGCCGTGCGCGCTGATGAAGCGACCTACCACATTCAGTGGGGAACGATCAGGCGACCGACGCATCGCAACACAAGCTGGGATCGCGCGAAATATGAGGTGGCAGGGCATTACTTCGCCGATCTGAGCGAGTATGGCTATGGCGTCAGCCTGCTGAACGACTGTAAATACGGCTATGATGCACGCGATAACATCCTGCGTCTGACGCTGCTCAAAAGTCCGATCTATCCTGATCCAAACGCCGATCTAGGCGCGCACGTATTCACGTACAGCCTGCTGCCGCACGCCGATCCGAGCCTGCTGACGACGTTCGCAGAAGCGTATCGCCTGAACGCGCCGATCCTGATCGTGCCGAGCAGCGGCGCGCCTGCCGCTGAGCCGCTCAGCCTGCTCAGCGTCTCTTCGCCAACTGCGATTGTGGAGACGGTCAAGCGCGCCGAAGATGGCGACGACCTGATCGTGCGCTTGTATCGTTGCACGAACGCGCGCGGCATGGTCACAGTGCGCTTCGGCGTGCCAATTCAGGCTGTATGGCGCGCGAATTTGCTCGAGGAGATGCTTGAAGCGTTGCCTGTGCAAGCGAACAGCGTCTCATTTGCGCTGCAGCCGTTTGAGATCGTCGCATTGCGCGTCGCTGTTATGCACTGAGGTGATAGTATGCCGCGTCTCGCTTTGATTCCGCTGGACGAACGTCCTGTCAATGTGCGCTATCCACAGCTGATCGCGCAAATCGCCGATGCAGAGCTGCGCGTGCCGCCTGCCGCGCTGCTCAGCCGCAAGCGGGCGCCTGCCGATTGCGACGCGTTGATCGCGTGGTTGCACACACAGGCGGCAGCTTGTGACGCGCTGATCGTCTCGCTGGACATGCTCGCCTATGGCGGCTTGATTGCGTCGCGCACGACGGATGAGCCAGCGGCGCGCTGCCTAGCGCGTCTGGAGCGATTGCGCGCCATGCCGCGCTCAGGCGCAATCTACGCTTTCAACGTGATCGCGCGCATTCCTGACGCCGATGATAGCGTTGAAGAGCCTGAATACTGGGCGCATTACGGCAGGCGCTTGCATCGCTACTCGCAGTTGCTGCATCGCGCCGCTGAAGGTCAAGCGGTCGTCTCGGAACTGAGCGCGCTGCAAGCCGAGATTCCTGAAGCCTACCGCGCGGACTTTTTGCGGCGGCGCTTGCGCAACCATCAGGTGAATTTAGCGGCGCTCGATCTGTTGGCGCAGGGCGTCTTCGATCTGTTGGTCATCAGCTCTGATGACACCAGTCCTTACGGACTCGGCTCACAGGAGAAAGCGTGGCTCAGCGAATGGCGGCGGCGCTTGCAGCTCGCGGACTCAGTCTTGATGTATCCCGGCGCGGACGAGATCGGCTGTGTGCTGACTGTGCGCGCGCTGCTTGAGCGCGTTCAGCGCACGCCGCGCTTCTATGTGCATTACGCTATCCCTGAAGATAGCGCGCGCGTCGCGCCGTATGAAGATGGCGCGGTCAGTTTGACCGTCGAGCGGCAAATTCGCGCCATAGGCGGCGTGTTGGTCGCGCGCGAAGATGAGGCGGAATTCATCGTAGCGGTCAATCCGCCGTCGCGCATTGGCGCTGAGCTGGATTTCTCGCCTGAGGCGTACACAGCGGAACAAGCCTATCGCGCGGCGCCGATGGCAGCTTTCGCTGAGCAGATCGCGGCATGGCTGAGCGCGGCGCGGCGCGTGATCCTGTGCGACGTCGCCTATCCCAACGGCAGCGATCCATTTTTGATGGCGCAGCTCTTCGCACAAGCGGATGTCCGTCAACTTGCCGCCTATGGCGCGTGGAACACTGCCGGCAACACGATTGGCACAGCGCTTGCGCAAGGCGTCGCCAGCGCCACAGTGCAGACGCCGCAGCAAGCGCACGCGCAGCAGTATTTCCTCGCCCATCGCTTCGTTGAAGACTATCTGTATCAGCAAGGCGTGCGCGCCGAAGTGCGCGCTTGGCTTGCGGCGCGCGCAGGCGTGCCTGAGGTGAGTCCTGAGCGCGAAGCAGAGACCTGCGCATACATCGAGCGGCGTCTGAACGAGCAGCTAGCCGCCTTATCGCAGCTTGGCGCGCAATGGCGCGTGGCACACGGCAGCGTCCGCTTGCCATGGCAGCGCACGTTTGAAGTGGATTTCGATCTGGAGAGCGTATGAGCGAGCGCATTTACGATGTGGCGATCATCGGCGGCAGCACGGGCGGCACCGCTGCTTACCTAGCGGCTTGCGCGCTCGGCGCGGATGCCATTCTGGTCAGCGAGACGGAACGACTCGGCGGTCAGTTCACTGTGCAAGGCGTCTCGGCGTTGGATGAACACGCATACATCGAGACGTTCGGCAGCACGCTCGCCTATGCGCGTCTGCGCCAGACCATCCGCGCCATCTATCAGCGCAAATACGGCGCGCCTGCCATCATGCGGCATAGCGTGCTGGGCGACCATCTGCCGCTCAATCCGGGCAACGGCTGGGTCAGTCGCTTGTGCTTCCTGCCTGAGATCGGCGTCGCCGCGCTTGAGGAACTGATCGCCGAGTCGGCGCACACGCCGCCAATTTTGCGCGGTTGGCGCGCAGTGGACGTGCGCTGCGCAGATGGACAGATTCAAGCGGTGATCGTCGAGGATGCGCACGGCGAGCGTCGCGCTATTCAGGCGCGTTACTATCTGGACGCTACAGATGCAGGCGACCTGATCGTCTTAGCAGGCTTGCCATACGTCACAGGCGCAGAGGCGCGCGCTGAGACAGGCGAGCGGGACGCGCCTGAGGTCGCCAAGCCGTGCGAAGTGCAAGGCTTCACGTACTCATTCGCCGTCGAGTTCTGTGTCGGCGAGAATCACACCATTCCCAAGCCTGAAGGCTATGAATGCTTCCGCGATACGCAGCCTTACACGCTCGCGCCGCTCGGTCGCGATGGCAAGCCTGTCGTGTATCGCATGTTCGCGCCGCACGGCGATAACTTGCCGTTCTGGACGTATCGGCGCATTCACGATGGCGCGCTGCTAGGCGGCAACGATGTCGCGCTGATCAACTGGGTGAGCAACGACTATCACGGCGGCGACATCCTGAACGCCGACGCGGCGACGCGCCAACGCTATCTCGATGAAGCGAAGCGGCTCTCGCTCGGCTTTCTGTACTGGCTGCAAACAGAGTGTCCGCGCGATGACGGCGGACGCGGCTATCCTGAGCTGAAATTGCGTCCTGACGTGATGGGAACGGCTGACGGCTTGAGCGAATTGCCATATTTGCGCGAGTCGCGGCGCATTTTGCCTCTGACGCGCGTCGTCGCGCAGGA
>DAOTWB010000035.1:0-7921 GCA_034436235.1 Anaerolineae bacterium | reverse complement strand
GCCGTCTGCTGCGCGATGATCTCAGCTTGCGGATTGGCGATCAGCAGCAGCGCGATCAGCAGTGCGCCAAGCGCGACCATCGCGATGATCTCGTTGCGCCGCCATTGAAATGGCAAGTGGCGCCGCGGCTGAGTCTGTTGCGCTTGTTGTACAGCATCTTGCATCTGTAAGACGCTGAGCATCTGCGGCGCGCGAATGGTCTGCGCTGTGAGTTCCAGCGCTGTGCTGGTGCGTTCTTGCAAACCGAGCAGACGGTCGAACTGGCGCGCTGCTGCCAATGGCGAGCGCGGATACAGCCACACGCCGACCGCCGCCAAGACCGCGCCTAAAATCACCGCCAAGCCTGCCAACGCTGCCACTTGCTCAGGCAGCAGCCACGGACGACTGCGCGCCGCGAGCGCCACTGCCAGCCCGACCAAAATGCCCAGCAAGACGCCGCGCGGCAGCCACAGCGTCGTTTGCGTCAAGCGCCAGCGCCGTTCCCAGCGCGCGATGTGGCGCAGCAACGTCTGCCGCACCTTTTTGAAGTTGCCTGCCTCAACTGAATCGATCATCGTCCGTGCCTCATCAACTCGCTTTAACGATACGCAGCGCGCTAGGCTTCGATGCGCCGCACGCGCCGCACAGTCCGAATTACCAAAACGAGCGCGACCAGCAAATAGACCGCGCTGAACAAAATCCACGGCGAGAGGATCGGCACTTGGATGATGCCCGTCGTGCTGGTGACCGTCTCGTAGAAAAAGAAGACGCTCTGTTTATTGATCAGCCAGAATTGCGTCAAGAACGCCGCCATCAGCGGATTGGTAGCCGCCAGAGCGACCAAGCCATACAACAACACAATCTGCACTTCCGCTGAGATATCCGCTTGCCTGACGCCTATCAAGTTGACGAAGAGCGAGATCGCGATGAAGATCACCATCGGCAGTCCGATTGTGATGAAGAGCGTCACAGCGTACGTCGTGATGTTGGCTGAGAGCGTGCGATTCTGCGCAGCGGAAAAGTAGATGCCCGTTGCGCCGAGCGCGATCGCCGTCACCGACAAAATCACGAACGCCAATAGCACTTCGATCTCCGAGACGCCGCCGAACAAAAAGGCGATGCTCTGCAGCGGAATGGCGGCGATCAGCAGCAGGAAGATATATGAGAGCGCCGAGAACAGCTTGCCGATCACGAGCGTGCGCGCAGGCAGCAGCGTCGTCTTGAGCAGATCGTAGGTCTGGCGCTCGCGCTCGCCGCTGATCGCGCTCGCCGTGAAAGCAGGCGCGATGAACGTGACCAAGAACAGCTGAATGCCGACGATACCTGTGAAGAGCGTGCGTCCAACCTGACCGCCTGAAGTGAAGCCGAACACATCCTGCGACGCCGTCGAGATCACGTACAGCAGCAGCGCAAAGCCAACCATCAGCAGCAGATAGACCGAAAGCACGGCGAAGGCGCGCGCGCCGCGCATCCGTCCGCGCAATTCTTTCATCGCCACAGGATTTTTGAACAAGCCGCCGCGCCGCCGCGCCAACGCTTCTGCCTCAGTCATGAGACGATTCCTTTGGTCACCTTCATGAAGACCGACTCAAGGTCTTGCGCTTGCTCGCTGAAGTTCAGAACAGGCACGCCTTTAGCTGCCAGCGCTTGCACCATCGCTGAGAGCAGCGCGTCTTCGCCGTCAAAAGTGACGCGCAAGCGCTTGCGTCCGCCTTCATCAGGCAGCTCAGCAACCGCTAAAACGCCTTGAATGCCGCTCAAGACGCTCTTGGCGTCCTCGGCGCGGTCGAGCAGCGTGACAATCGCCTCGCGATGCGGCGAGAGCTGACGGCGAATCGACTCCATGCTGCCTTGCATGACCATCTGTCCCGCTTCGACAATGCCGATGTGCGTGCAAATTTCCGCCACATCTGCCAAGATGTGCGATGAGAAGAAGATCGTCTTGCCCATGCGCGCCAGCTCTACCATCAGCTCGCGAATTTCCACGCGCGCGCGCGGATCCAAGCCGCTGGCAGGCTCGTCTAGGATCAGCACCTGCGGATCGTGGACAAGTGTGCGCGCAAGGCACAAGCGCTGCTTCATGCCGCGCGAGAGCTTATCCACCATGTCATCGCGCCGATGACTCAGGTCTACCAAGTCCAGCAGGTCGCTGATCATCTGCGGACGGCTGCTCTCAGGTATCTCATAGCAAGCGGCGAAGAAATCTAGGTATTCCCAGACCTTCATGTCGTCGTAGACGCCGAAGTAATCAGGCATGTAGCCGATCACGCGGCGCACGGCGCGCGGATTTTTGGTCACTTCGTAGCCTGCCACATACGCCTGACCGGCAGTCGGCAGCATCAGCGTGGTCAGAATGCGCATGGTGCTGGTCTTGCCTGCGCCGTTCGGACCGACGAAGCCGTAAATAGCGCCGCGCGGCACGCTCAACGAGAGATTGTTGACGGCGGTCAGTTTGCCATAGCGCTTGACCAAGCCGCGCGTCTCGATGATCAGGTCGGCTTCATCCACAACAGGCGCGCTATCAGCAGGCAGGACGCTCTCAGATGACTCAGACGCCAACTCAGACATATCCACACTCTTTCATCGCTCAACTATTGCGTTACAGCTTTCAGACGACCGTAGAGCGTTAAATCAATGCGCTCAAAATGCACGGTCGCCGAGTCGTTCGGCACGTCCACGCGCAATTCAATGGCGTTCTCCGGCCCGATGAAGCGCGACGGACGATCCGTGATGCGCACGCTGATGTTGCTCACGTCAATCGGTATCCATTCCGCCGCTTGCCAGTCCCATAGCGAGACTCGTCCTCTGCCAATGCTGAACGTATTGCCCGGCTTGACGAACAAGCGCAGCTCTTGCACGTCTTGCAAGCGCATGAGCGGCATCGGCAAGTAGCGGAAGATCGCCGTCTCGCTCGGCTGCAGGAATAGCTCATATGGCGCGACGTCGCGGCGCGGACTCGCCTCAGTGGTCGTCCAAGTCAGGTAAGCGCTTGGCAATTCGATCACGCCGTTGGACGAGATAGCTTGGACGCGCGTCGGCAGGCGGAAGATGTACAGCGTGGTATCTTCTGTATCGAAAGCGGCGCCTTCCAAGCGCACATCCAGCGGCGATTGATTCGACCAGCCGATCAGATAGACATCTGTGCCGCGTCCGCCGCTTGGATCAGCATCCGCGATCATCGCCTCAAGGAACGATTGCCGCCGCCACATCTCTTGGCGCAGCTCAGTGTTCTCAAAGCCGCGTCCGCGATAGAACGCTTGTCCGTAAGCGTAATTGATGCCCATGATATCGGCGACCGTGCCAGTGCGCGTCGCTGTGAAGCGCGTGCTGCGCGCCATGTACACAGGCATCAGATTGCCATTGCCCAAGCTGATCGGCGGCGATTGGCGCGGATTCACGTCCAGCTGCACATTGAACGTCTCGCCTGCCTGCACTGTCCCAAGCGGACGCGCGCCGCCTGCCGCCAGCAGCACAGCGTCGCTCAGCGCGATGCCGCTCGTATTGGTGAAATTGACCTGAATGCGCACATTGGCAGTCTGTCCGTCAAGGCTTGGCGCGATGGCGCCGCCCGTCAGCTGGATGACTGCTTCACCTTGGATCGGCGGCACATCCGTGTAGCCGCTGATGGCGAAGGCTTGCGTCGTGCCTGCGTCAATTGGAAAATTGCGCGCTGTGTACACGCCGTCTTCATAGATGGTCAGGTTGCGCGGAATGCCGATGTTGCCGAACATCTCGCTGGTCAGCGTGCGCAGCGTCATGCCTTCGCCTGCCGTCAGGCTGTAGACGCCGCGCCGCGGCGCCAAGACGCCCAGCACGCCGTCCACCTGAGCGCGCTCGCTGCCTTGCCACACTTGCACCACTGCCATGCGATTGATGATCGCCTGTGTGCCGCGCAGATTGAAGCCTGTCACGTAGTACAACACGCTCGTGATGACCACGATCAGCGGAATGGTGAACCACGCCCATTCGCGGCGCTTGAGCTGGCGCAAAATGATATAGTTGAGCGGCCCGATGATCGCCACATACGCCAGCAAGAACAAGCCGAGCTGCAGCACATCCGGCAGGCGCAAGCCTTTGATGAAATCCGCCGCCACAATCGCCTGATCGGCGTTGACAATGCCCTGCGCCCAGCTCGGACGCATCGTCGCAGTCGTCAGCAGCGTGAACCAAAACTGCCCGCGATTCACCCACGATTGAAATGGCTCTAGGCTTGGATCGATGGCGAGATAATCCACCATGCCGCCGCCCAGCGCCCGCCGCACAAGGATCGGCGTGCCGCTCTCCGCCACCAGCACTTCTGCCTCAGGCAGCAAGACGCCGCTCGCCACCACAATCGGACTGCCGTCGAGCGTCGTGAGCGGCTCGGCGAAGCCTGCGAAGGCAGCCGCGCTCGGCAGCGACGTCAGCGTGACCGTCCCGCTCGGCTGCAATGGCAGCAAATGCGTCACGCCCGCCTGAGTCTTTTGCCAATTCGGACCGCCGGTCACGATCAGGTGACCGCCCGCCAGCACCCAATCTTCGATGGCGCGCCGCTGCTCGACGCTCAGATTGCCCGTATCGGCGTCAGTCAAGATCAGCGCGTCCAATCCGCGCAGCGCCTCGCCGATGCGCGGCACGTTTTCCACGCGCCAATTGGCTTGGAAAGCATCGCCTGCGCCGCTCCGAAAGTTGCGCAAGTCCACGCCGCCGCGCGGCGACTCCGTGATCACGGCGAACAGCACGTCGCTCGTCCGCACAGGGCGCACATCGCGCGTCAGCGTCGTCACCAGGCGCTCCGCCGTGAGCAGCTCAAGGCGCACTTGCTGCGCTTGCGCGCTGAGCGGCAGGTAGACGAAGAACTGCTTGCGCGATTGGCGCGGCAGATCGAGCGTGATGGCGTAGGCATCGGTCGGCTGGTTGATGGAATCCGAGGCGCTCACGCGCAATGTGCCAAGCACGTCCGCGCCGTCATTGCTGGCGACGACGCGAATCGGCGTCCATTGACCGCTGCGGAAGTAACCATCGTAGCCGACCTCAACGCTGAGCGAGATGGCGCTTGGCGCTTGAGCAGCCGCGCCGCCAAAAGAGCCGATCAAGGCTGTGAGCAGGCAGATTGCCGCCGCAAGGTTACGTTTCAACGCGAAAGAACTCCGCTGAACTCGCTTTTGGATAGTTTACACATTTTTTGCCAAAGCGCGCGCAAAAACTTATCTGCGCCTTATCTGCAAAGGCGCAGCGACGCCTTGTGCGCAGCCCAGCGCGTTCAGCGGACGCCCCAAATGCGGACAGTGCGGTCATTCGACCCTGAGGCAAGATAGCGTCCGTCAGGCGACCACGCGACTGAATTCACACCACTCGTATGCCCTTCAAGCGTTCGCAAGAGCGTCCCTGACGCCGCGTCCCAGACACGGACTGTGTTGTCCCGTGAGCCTGAGGCGAGATAGCGCCCATCAGGCGACCATGCTACTGACCACACATAGCCTGTGTGACCTGTGAGCGTCCGCAGGAGCCGCCCTGTCCCTGCATCCCACACGCGGACTGTGCGGTCATCTGATCCTGAGGCGAGGTAGCGTCCATCAGGCGACCACGCGACTGACCTCACCCAGTCCGTATGCCCTGTGAGCATCCGAAGGAGCTGCCCTGTCCCTGCGTTCCACACACGGACTGTATAATCAGAGCTAGCTGAGGCGAGATAGCGTCCATCAGGCGACCACGCTACTGAATTCACCCAGTTCGTGTGTCCTGTGAGTGTCCGTAGCAGCTGTCCTGTTCCCGCGTCCCAGACGCGGACTGTGTTGTCCCGTGAGCCTGAGGCGAGGTAGCGTCCGTCAGGCGACCACGCGACTGAAGACATATAATTTGTATGCCCTTCGAGCGTCCGCAGCAGCCGTCCATCTGCCGCGTCCAAGACGCGGACTGTGCGGTCACTTGATCCTGAGGCGAGGTAGCGTCCGTCAGGCGACCACGCGGCTGACCACACTGTGCCTGCATGTCCTGTGAGCACTCGCAAGGTTTGCCCTGTCCCTGCATCCCTCACGCGGATTGTGTTATCAGCTGAAGCTGAGGCGAGGTAGCGTCCGTCAGGCGACCACGCTACAGAGCGCACTAGACCTGCGTGTCCTGTGAGCGTCTGCAGTGTGACGACGCTGCCTAGGTTTGCGACAGAAATCGGCGCAGGTGTCGGCGTTGGCGTGTGGCTCGGCGTGAAGGTGCGCGTCGGCGTGGCGGTGAAAGTCGGCGTGAAAGTGTGTGTCGGTGTGAAAGTCGGCGTGTTGGTCGGCGTCTTCGTCCAAACTGTCGCCGTGAGCGTCTGCGCGATCTCTGTGAGCGCGGCGCTCAGCTCAGCCTGATAGGCAGTCGCTGTGGCGATGCGCGCGGCGTCGCCAGTCCGCTGCGCTGCTTGCGTCAAAGTCGGCGCTGCGGTCTGTACGTCGAAAGTCGCCTGCGAAAAGGCAGTCGCTTGCGCGGCAAGTCGCGGCGGCAAGGTCGGTTGCGGCGTGAAGGTGCGGCTGGGCGTCAAGGTTGCTGTGGCAGTGAAAGTCGGAGTAGCAGTCGGCGTCACCATGGCAGTGAAGATCGGCGTCTCAGTCGGCAGGTCGGCGACCAGAACGCTGAGCGCGGTCGCCGTTGTATCCAGCGGCGCAGGCGTCGCAACGCGCTCGAGCAGCAAGAGCGCGATCACGGCGCTCAAGACTAGAATTGTCAGCGCGCCTAAGCCGATCAGGACGGACGGTCGCCGTCGCTCGGGCGCTCTCGGCACAGGCACGCTCACTTTGGTCTCTGTGCCTTGCTGCGGCGTCATCGGTCGCTGCGCTGCGGCGATATCCACGCCTTTCGGCGTCTTGCCGCTCAGCGCTTCGCGGAAGGCGCTCGCGAATTCCGAGGCGCTCTGAAAACGCGCTTCAGGGCGCTTCGCCATGCCTTTGATCAGCACCTTCTCGACGCTCTGCGGCAAGTCATGGCGCAGGCGACGGATCGGCGGCGGCGGATCGTTCAAGTGCTGATACATCAGCGTTGGCGGCGTATCGCCTGTGAAGGGCAGCGCGCCTGCCAATAATTCATAAGTCATCACAGCCAGCGCGTAAACGTCCGTGCGCGCGTCCACGTCGCGTCCATACCACTGCTCAGGCGCCATGTAAGATGGCGTTCCCATCGCCATGCCGCTGCCGGTCATGCGCGTCATATCGCCGGCGATGCGCGCGATGCCGAAATCGCTCAGGATCGCGTTGTTGTCTTGATCGAGCAGCACATTTTGCGGCTTCAGGTCGCGATGGATCACGCCGCGGTTGTGCGCGTGGTCAAGCGCTGCGCCAATTTGGTCGAGGTAGCGCGCTACGTCCTCAGCATCTAGCTTGCCATTCGCCTTCAGGCGCGCCGCCAGACTGCCGCCTGCTTGCAATTCCATCACTAAGTAGATCAAGCCGTCCTGATTGCCGAAATCGAAGACTTTCAGGATGTGCGGATGATTCAAGTTAGCGACAGTCTGCGCTTCGCGCTCGAAGCGCCTGATGAATTCAGGATTGTCGGTCAGCTTGGTCTCGATGACCTTGACTGCCACATCGCGCCTGATGCTGGTCTGCTGCGCGCGATAGACGGTCGCCATGCCGCCGCTACCGAGCATCGCGATGATCGTGTACTGTCCGAGCTGCCGTCCAATGAGACCTGCCATGAGAGCATCTCCTGTGACGCCGTTGTGCTAGGACGAGCATAGCACAGGCTGTAAGGCGCTGCAAGCAGGTCTCTATACAGAAAAGAATTATGTTCAGCGCTCATCTGAGCGCGCTGAACTCAATTGCCGCCAAGCACGCTGCGCAGCGTAGCCGCTGCATCGCTGAGCGGACGTCCGTCGCTGCCGCTCAAGCGCAATATCGGTCTGAGTGTCGGCGCGCGAGTCAGCGTCAAGGTCGGGCTGGGCGTCGGCGTGTTGGTCAAGGTGAATGTCGGCGTCAAGGTCGGGCTAGGC
>DAOTWB010000034.1:0-14715 GCA_034436235.1 Anaerolineae bacterium | reverse complement strand
TTTCAGGCACTTGCGCAAGCACGTCTTCAGCACGGCGGACGCGCGCTATAGGCTGCACATCGCGTTCAAAGCGCAGCGTACAGCGGCTGTTGTGCCTGAAGACGGTCTGCTCATGATGTTTCCGCCGATCTTCGGTCAGACGGCGTTCACGCATATCGCGTGGCGCGTCACGTGCGACGCTGCGCACATCGTGTGGCGGACGCAGCACGTCTATCCGCAACCTGACGGTCTGATCATCGTCACAAGTGTCTCGCGCTTAGCTTTAGCGCAGCCGCCTAGCTGGACAAGCACCTGAGAGTATTTCTGTATGCTGCCTGTTGAGCTGACACCTGCCAGTTTCTCTGTGGACTCGATTGTCTCAGCGCTGTTGTGGGCAATTCTCGCGACGGTCATTGCGCAAGTGGCGAGTTTGATCGCCCTGTGGATACTCGGCGTGCCGCCGCGCCGCATCCGCCATGAAATTGAGGACGTGCAAAATCCTGCCGTCGGCGCGCTGTATTTTGTGATCGCTTTGATCAGCGCGCTGTGGGCAGCCAAGCTATCGAGCGACGGCTTGCCGCAATTTGCGCCGCCGCTTGAGACCTTTCTGTGGATCGTCGGCGGAATTGTATTGGCGGCAGCCTTCACAGCCGCCGCTTTTGTGATCGCGCATCGCTTGCTGAAGCCTGAGAAAGGCGAGAGCGCCTACGCGTGGATCAAGCGCGAGTGCATCGCTGAGCAGAACGTCGCGTTAGCGCTCTTCCTAGGCGGCTTGGCGTGCGCGCCATTTTTGACCGTGCTGTTTCAAATTTTCTGATGCCGTCTGCAGCGCGGTGTGCTATGATCTTGTGCAATTGAACACAAAGTCAGCCCTTCGGTGAAGTCGAAGCTATGCTCAAGACACTTGACACGCTCATGGCGCGCTTATTGTTCGTCTCGCCTTCGGCGCAGCAAGCGACGGCAGCGCCCGCTGAAGTTGATCAGCCGCCGCCTGCCGCTGAGCGCGCCTTCAATCTCTCGTTAGCGATCTCAGGCGTGCGCTGCATCATCCAATACATGATCCTGCCGTTCGTCTTGCCTGTGATCGGCTTGGCAGCCAATTGGGCAGTCCCGATCAGCCTTGCAGTCAACTTGATCGCGGTCGCGGCGATCTTCTTCAGTCTGCGCCGCTTCTGGCAGACCAACTACAAAGGCAAGTGGCAGTATCTCGGCATCGCGCTGGTCGCGCTGATCTTCATCGCCGTCTTCGTCTACACAGACCTGACCAAAATTTTCTAGCATGGCGGCGAAACGCTCGGATAGCGCCGATTTCTCGCGTCTGCTGCCGATCTTCGCCATCGTCAGCGTGGACGTTCTCGGCTTGACGCTGATCTTGCCGCTCTTGCATCTGTACGCGGCTGCCTTCGGCGCGACGCCATTGGAGATCGGCTTGGTCGCAGCCGCTTTTCCGGCGGCGCAGATCATCGGCTTGCCGTTCATGGGCGCGCTCTCGGATCGCTATGGACGCAAGCCGCTGTTGCTGATCAGCCAGATCACCACATGCCTGAGCTTTTTGATGCTCGCCTTCGCCAACACGCTGTGGATGGTCTTTGCTTCGCGCTTGCTGGACGGTCTGTTCGGAGCGAATCTCTCGACGGCGCAGGCGGCGATCAGCGATCTGACCTCAGAGCAGGATCGCGCGCGCGGCCTCGGCTTGATAGGCGCGGCGTTCGGCATCGGCTTCCTGATCGGACCTGCTATCGCGCTGATCATGTTCGAGCTGACCGATCAGCTCGCCATGCCTGCCATCACAGCGGCTACCTATTCGTTCCTCTCGATCCTGCTGACCACCTTCGCCTTCCGCGAGACGCTGCCGCCTGAGAAGCGGCGGCAAGCCGTTGTCAAGCGCTCGAACTTGCTGAGCGTTCTGCCTTACCTGCGCAAAGCCAACACGCGGACGCTGCTGATGCTGATGTTCGCGCAGCAATTCGTCTTCTATGGTTTCGAGAGTCTGCTGGGCGTCTTCACCTTGACGCGGCTGGGCTTGTTGGCGCAGGGCAACGCCTTCATCTTCGTGTGGGTCGGCGTGATCTTGATCGGCGTGCAGCTGGGCTATATTGGCAAGTGGACGCGCAAATATGGCGAGCTGCGCGTCTTGCGCGCCGCGCTGGCGCTCTTGGCGCTCGGCTTGACGTTGACGGCGCTCACGCCACAGCAGCCACATCCGCTCTACAATGAGCGTGAGGCGCGGCTGTATCTGCTCACACAGCGACCGAGCGGCACGGAAGCGGTGCTCGGCTCGCTCGGCGTGCAGTTGCCGAGCAACGCAGGGCGCGGCATCGGCGGTATGCTGTGGCTGATGGCGGCGCTGGTGCCGCTCGCCATCGGCGCGGCGCTGATTCGCCCTGCCATCAACAGTTTGCTGACGCAACGCGCGGAAGGCGGCGCTTATGGCGGCGTGCTAGGCGCCAGCGCAGCGACGGTCAGCGCGGCGGACGCGATCGCGCCGCTGTGGTTCGGCGCGTTGTTCCAAGCGGCAGGCGGCACGCTGCCATTTCTGCTTGGCGGCGCGATCATGGCGATCTTGTGGCTGCTCAGCCATCGCGAGCAGGCGACGCAGCCAACCGCCGCTCAGAGCGCGCTTTCCAAGTAGAGCGCTTGCGCCAGCTCGCGGATGCGCTGATCGGCTGAGCGCTCAGGATAGACGTGCAGCAGATCGTAAAAGGCGACGGCGACCTGCGCGAGCAAGCGCGCGTTCATCTCTGAGCGCCGTTCGCGCAGCGCGCGCTCTAAGATGCGCGCCAGGCGCGGCACTGCGTCATCAGGCACGGCTGACTGACTGTACTCGAAGGCTTGCGCGTGATAAGCGCCGACCATGCGCAGAAATTGCGCAATCTCGTGTTGGCTGAAGCGACTATCGGGATAGATCAGCAGAGCAGGCGAGAGCCAACCTGAAATAGGCATTTGCTCCTCAGATTCGGTTGTGGCGAACATAAAGAACAGTGCTGAGCGGTCGCTGAAGCGCAGCGGATAGCTGACTCTGTCATGCTCAGGGATCGCGTCAGCGTTCAGCGCCGTGCCGTCCTCGCCTTGCGAAGCGCAGATCAGCGCCTTGAAGAGATTCTTAGCGCGCTCTTTCTGCACAGGCGTCAGGCGACTGTAGTAATCCACTTCATCAACCAAGAGCGCTAAGCCGCTGTAGCCGAGCGCGCTCGCCAGAGCGCTGACGCCGCTCAGCAGATAGGTGTATTGGCGCGCTACGTTGCCGTTGGCGAACAGGCGCGGCGCGCGCTTCAAGGTGTTCGGTAGTTGCAAAAGATAGCGCAGTGCGCCGAGTCGCTCGGAGTCGCTCTGACTATCAAGATAGGTGCTGACGGCGAAGCGAAAAGGACATTCGTCGCCTTTTGCCGCGTCGTCCAGGACTGCCCAAGCTGCCTCAGGTTGCTGATAAGCGCGCAGCAGCAGCGGCTCCAGACCGCCCTCAGGCACATCGGGATAGCGCAACGACTCAAGGGCTGCCTGATAGACTCGTTTGGCTTGTGAAGGCGGCAATTCGCGCACATCAACGCTGATTCTAGCGACCAGAAAATTGTGGCGCAGCGCAATCCGCTCGCTGAGCGCCAAGAAGTGCGTCTTGCCGCAGCCGTAATTCGCCACGATGGCGCGTGCGGCGCCGCCATGCGTCCGCGTGCGTTCCAGCGCGCCCAGCAGTCGCTCCCGCTCACTGCTCAGCCCGATGGTCAGGTCTTCGATGTGCTCCACAGCCACGATGCCTGCACGCAAGGTCTCGATGGTGCGGCGCGCTGCGAAACTATTGAGCGGCTGAGCGACTGGCACAGGCTCAAACTCGCTGCTCGGCAAGGTGTAGCGCCTGCCTGAGGCGAACATGACTTCCCAGAGCGCGCCATCTCGCAAGACGCGCACCAACTGACCGCGTCCAAGCTGCTTATGCTTGACAGTAGGATGTGTTGCCATGCGCGATCATCTCGCTCAGCGACTAATATGTCTCGCTCTCAAGGTCTTTTCCGCTGCCGCCGACGATCTCGCTCGCCTGAGCATCGCTGAGCAAGACCTCGCCTTGGCGCAGCTGGCGGTACCACTCGACGATCAGCGCTCGCACAAAAATGCGGCGATGGCTGGTGCCGAACCTGAAGCCGAGCGCCGCCTGCGCCAGGCGATGCGCGTTCTGCGCTTGCAGCTCGTGATTCAGGCGCGCTTCGTAGGCGATCTCGAAGATCGGCAGCAAGCGCTCTGCGATGCGCACCAGCAAGGTCTGCTCGTCTAGATCGAGCCGCTCAAGATCAATTCGTGGACTGAACGGATTGACATCCGAGAAGTAGCGACCTGCCTGCGCTTGAAGCCGCTGTTGCAACGCAGGGTACAACGGCACAACATCGGAGACAAATTTTGGCACAACAGCGTAGATGAACAGTGTGCCGGGCAGGTCCTCGCGCGTGCGGTCGATCACCTCGCGCAGGTTATCGGCTACGTTGTGCATGGCGCGCTTGCTGAGAAGGCTCAGGCGCTCCATCTCATCGAAGAGCAGGCACATGCCTGTGAAGCCGAGCGCGCGGACACTCTGCGCGAGCGAGCGCAGCATCTGGAAGGCGTTGGAGCGCGTGAGTTTCTGAGTCACGTTCAGCTGCCTGAGCATGCCCATGTGCGCAGTGCTGATCTCTTCGCCGTGCAGCCACAGGCTCAGCACCTCTTGCCGCTCAGCGTCGCCGCGCAGGACTGCCTCAAGGTAGCCTTTGACGGCGTAATGATAGATGGTGCTATCAATGTGCGCATTATCGAAGCTCTCCAGCAGCGCTTTCACTTCATCCAGCTCAAGCGCCTCGTCCGAGCCGAGCGGAACGCCATATTGCACAAGGATGTCTTCGAGCAAACGCTGAAGAAAATCTGCCAGCCCGGTAGTTGGCTCAGAGTCGTCTCTGTTCGGATCGTGCCACGTCAGCGCTTTTGCCACTGCGCCGTAAACTTTCTTTTGATCGTCGTATGGACACTCGCGCGGACTCAAGCTCACATGGCTGACGGCATAGCGATGCGCCCAAGCGCGCTCGCGCAGGCAATATAAAAAGTGCGACTTGCCGCTGCCGTAATCGCCGACCACCAACTTGAAGGCGGCGCCGCCTTCGGGCAGATAGCTGCTCAGATAATGTTTCTCCAGCGCGTCGAGGATCGACTCAGTGCCG
Organism: Anaerolineae bacterium; assembly: GCA_034436235.1. Taxonomy (GTDB): domain Bacteria; phylum Chloroflexota; class Anaerolineae; order Aggregatilineales; family UBA2796; genus CP2-2F. The sequence continues at coordinate 9,562 of DAOTWB010000034.1, read as the reverse complement.
ACGTTGTAATAGCTGACGCCGCGCGAGAGCGGCGTGCCGTACTGACCGAGATTTTGAACGATCTGTGAAGCGAGTTGCTTAGAAGGCAGACGCATCGGTTACTTTCCTTCTTCAAAGGTGAGCGAGCTAACGTAATGACCGTCATCGGGCTTGCTACCGTAAGGAATCCACATGCGGCTCTCAGGTGCATCTGTTTGCGCTTGCAAAGCGACACTTAAGACAGGCTTGAACTTATCATGGCGGAGTTGGCGGCGCGAGATGAACAGGTCTATGTCGTGAACGAATTGAGCGCGCGTGTATTCCTTGAAGAGGCTTCGGCGCGGCTCGCGCTTCAAAAAGTTGCGGCTTTGGCGCAGGATCGCTAGCTCGACATAACAGGCGACTAAGTTCACTCTGGAGTCTCTGTTACCTTGATCGGACTCTCGGATACCTTGTCGGAAGCGCGCCGTGCGCCATGCTTCGTAGAGCATTTGAATCCACTGCTCACCGTCTTCTTGGCGCTCTACCACTTCCTTGTGCGCGGCGCGGTAGGCTTTCAGGATCAGCTCGGCGCTCAGCCTGACGGGCTTGCCAACAGGCTCTTTGCCATACAAGATATGCGCAGCGCGCTTGGCGAAGTCCAACTTGATGACGAACCTGCCGATGTGCATGTTGGGCGGTCTGCCTTCCAGCGTCAAGCCTTCGGCGGCGAAGGCGGCGACCAGCGACGTGCCGAAATAGATGCTCAAGTCTTCGGTCGCCTTTTGAAGCACGCTATCGTAGCGTTCAAGCAGTTCAGGCAGTTCGCGAAAAGCAGACTTCAGGCTGTCCAGCGTCTCTTGTGCCTTGCTCAGCTTCACCACATCGGGCGGCTCAATGCGCAATCCGTCGCTGGCAGTTTGCAAGGCGCTCAGCAAGCGATCCAGCTTGTCTCGGTCTGTGCGCAGGCGGTTGCGTTCCGCTTCAGGCAGCAGCCATGCGGCGGGCGGCGGCTCGGGCGAAAGGCTCTCTTCAAGCGGCGTCTCGCTCGGGAAGAGCGCCAGGTATTGCGCGTAATCCTGCTTGATTCGCGCATAGCGGCTGAGGCGCTTGCGCTGCTCATCTTGATCGGTCTTCAGGTCTTTGAGCAGATCGGCGATCAACTTGCGCTGCTGCCTGTAGCGTTCGCGCAGCTGCTCGATTGTGGCGAGTAATTCTTGCTGAGACATAGCATGACTCTTGTAAAACCTGATGAATTGTCCTCATTTTACAGAACGCGACACACGACTGTCAAAGGCGCGCCATGCGCGCCAGTGACCAAATTTTTAGGACGCGCAGACTGCTGGGCAAGGCGTGCGCCGCTGCGCTAAGGTTGCTCGCGCAGGGCGCGCGCAGGGATGATCAGCACAGGGCAGGGCGAGCGATGCAGCACGCCTTCGGCGACGCTGCCGAGCGCGACGCGCGCCAGACCAGTCCGTCCGTGCGTCGCCATGATCACCACGTCGAAGCCGTCTTGCGCAACGCTGACAATGGTCTCGATCACGTTGCCTGGGCGCACTTCAAGCGTCACGTCGTAGCCTGCCGCGCCAAGCCAATCGCTGACGCGGCGCAGATAGTCTTCGCGGGCGTGCGCAGCGCGCGGATCGTCAGGGCGCGCGATGGGCGGCCAGCTCTGATCTTCGGCGGCAGGCGGCTGCGCAGCCGCGCTGACCATCGAGGCGATCTCGCTGATGGCATCTTGCGCCATGACGGAGAGGATGTGAATATTCGCGCCTGGATTCGCCACTTTGATGGCGTGTTCCAACGCGATCTCAGCGAATTTTGAGCCGTCTAATGTCACTAGCACTCTATCGTAGCCCATTCTAAATATCCTTTGCTATGCGGCTGAAATTTTGCCGATCATAGCGCCGAAGGACGGCGCGCGCCATAGTTAAAAAAGTATCAAAGTTGATATTTTCGCGCGGAAGTGTGGTATACACATAAAAGCGCTCGGCAACCGATGAGCAATTTCTGCAAGAATGCGCCGAGCCGTTGAAAGGATACCTGTATGTGCGGAATTGTCGGCTACATTGGCACGCGCGATGCCACGCCAATCGTGCTGAGCGGCTTGAAACGGCTTGAATATCGCGGCTACGACTCGGCGGGCATCGCTGTGCTGACTGACGGCGTCATCGTGCGCCGCCGCGACGTAGGTAAACTGGAAAATCTGGAGCGGCGCGTGGCAGCCGAGCCGATCAGCGGCACGATCGGCATTGGACACACGCGCTGGGCAACGCACGGTCAGCCGAGCGAGCGCAACGCGCATCCGCACGTGAGCAATGACGGCGCGTTTGTCGTCGTCCACAACGGCATTGTGGAGAACTATCTTGAGCTGCGCGAGCGCTTGCGCGGACAAGGCGTGCGCTTTGATTCTGAGACGGACACTGAGGTGATCGTGCATTTGGTGGCGCAATTGGCTGCCGAAGGCTGCGATCTGACTGAGGCGACGCGCCTGGCGTGCGCTCAGCTGCGCGGCGCGCACGCCATTGTGGTGATGAGCGCGCGTCAGCCCGACCGTCTGGTGGCAGTGCGCATCGGCAACGCCGGCGGCGTGACGCTGGGCATTGGGCAAGGCGAGATGTTCATCGCCTCAGATATTCCCGCCATTCTGGAATACACGCGCCGCTTGGTCTTCCTTGAGAGCCGTCAGCTGGCGACCGTGACAGCTGACGGTTACAGCGTCCAGACCTTAGACGGCGCGCCTGTGGACGCCGCTGTTCACGAGATCGCTTGGGATGCAGTCAGCGCGGAGCGCGGCGAGTACCGTCACTTTATGCAGAAAGAGATTTTTGAGCAAGGGCGCAGCCTGACCGATACCATTCGCGGACGCATTTCCTTTGACGATGGACGAGTCACGCTCAGCAACTTGCCGCTCAGCGAAGCTGAGGCGCGCCGCTTGAAGCGCATTGTGACCGTCGCCTGTGGCACGAGCGCGTACTCAGGCTTGGTCGGCAAGTTCATGCTAGAAGCGCTGGCGCGCATCCCTGTTGAAGTAGATTACGGCAGCGAGTATCGCTACCGCGATCCGATCCTCGATGGCGATTGCGCCGTGCTTGCCATCACGCAATCTGGCGAGACAGTGGACACTTTGGCGGCGATGGAAGAAGCACGCCAGAAAGGCGCGCGCCTGTGGAGCATCGTGAACGCCATCGGCTCGCAGGCGATGCGCATTGCCGATGGCTACATCACCATGCAAGCCGGCCCTGAGATCGGCGTCGCCTCGACCAAAGCCTTCACCGCCAGTTTGGTTGACCAGTATCTGTTAGCGCTCTATCTTGGGCAGCTGCGCGGCACGGTCAGCGCTGAGCAGGCGCGCCAACACGCGCAGGATATCGCGCGGCTGCCCGATCTGGTCGGTCACGTGCTAGAGCGCGCCGCTGAGGTGCAGGCGCTCGCCAAGCTGCTCTACAAGTACGAGAACTTCTTGTACTTAGGGCGCGGCATCAACTATCCGATCGCGTTGGAAGGCGCGCTGAAGCTCAAAGAGATCAGCTACATTCACGCCGAAGGCTATCCTGCAGGCGAGATGAAACACGGTCCGATCGCCTTGATTGACGAGAAGATGCCCGTCTTGGCGATCGCCATTCAGGATAGCGTCTACGATAAGATGATCAGCCAGATCGAGCAGGCGAAAGCGCGGCGCGGCGTGGTGATCGCCGTGGCGACCGAAGGCGATACCTTCATTCAAAGCAAGGCTGATCATGTGCTTTACGTGCCGAAGCTGCCGCCGTTGCTCTCGCCTGTGGTGACGGTCATTCCGCTGCAGCTGCTCGCCTATTACGTCGCCGTCGAGCGCGGCGCGGATGTGGATCAGCCGCGCAACTTGGCGAAGTCGGTCACTGTTGAGTGATCACGGCGTGTTGCGCGGCGTGACGGTCGGCAAGGGCGTGCGCGTCAGCGGCAAGGTCGGCGTGATGGCGATGATCGGCGTGGCAGTCGGCGTCTCAGTCGGCAGATCGGTCGGCGTCGGCGTCGCCTGACGGATGCGCACAGTGAACAGGACGCGGTCGGGCTGCATTTGCACGTCAAGCGCGCTGTATTCCGCCAAAAACGGCGCCACTTTGCGGATAGCGCCTGGCACGGCGCGGTCGCGCAGCGCGCGGCGCACCAGCTCGCGCGTCAAACTGACCTGATTGGGCGGCACGATCGCTTGAGTCGCCGTCTCGAAGCCAAGCACTTCCACTGCCAGCTCGCCGCCGACGGCGCGGAACTGCAGGCGGAAGGTGGCAGGCAAGCCGCGCGTGGTGAAATTGTTCAAATTGGCGGCGATGATCGCTGCGCGTCCTTCAATGGCGGTCAGCGTTGGCGCGCCGTTGAAATCGGCTGAGAAGTAGAAGGTATCGCGCTCGGCGCGCAAGGCGGCGTTCAGCTCAGCCAAGTCCACAGCGACAGTCAACAAGCCTGCCGTGGTCACAATGCCGATCTGTCCGCCGGCAGGCGTGTTGGGCGGAATCGGCGTGCGCGTCGGCAGCGGCGTGTTGGTCGGCAGGCGTGTGGCAGTTGGCGGCGGCGTCAACGTCGGCGATGGCGTCCAAGTCGGCGGCAGCGTCACTGGCGGCTGCGCCGTCACAATAACTGTGCCGATCACAATTGGCGTGCGCGTCGGAGACGGCGTGCTGGTCGGTGTTGGCGGCGTGCAAGCGCCTGCCGCCAACGCCAAGAGCAGGCTCAGGATGCGGCGCATAGTCGGTCTTAAGGCAACACAGGCACAAGCGACGTGCCGCCGAGCGTGCGCACGGTCTCCTTGCTCACCCAGCCTTCGCCGAGCGGCGTGCCGACAAACCACCAAGTGCGGTCGCGGCTCTGACCGAGCAAAGCGACCTCTATTCTGGGCGGCAGCACGGCGACCACGTCGAAGGCGATGTTCGGACCAGCGCGCAAGTTGGTGGCGTTGATCGTGGTAGCAGCGATGACGCCATTGGCGGCTGCGTCCGCGTAGCGGATGATCGGGACGTTGCCGAAGTAATTGGTGGTGCGCACGAGGCTCGCGTTCAGCCAGCCGTCGCCAAAAGCGCTCTGGACGAGCAGCCATGCGCCATCTGAGGTGCGCGCGAGGATCGGCAGGCTATCGCCTTGCGCCAGGACGCCGATGGTGGTGAAGAAAACGCCCGGACCGCTGCGCAGGTTCAGCGCGCCCGTGTTCACAATAGCGCGTGGAATATCCGCGCGCGGCAGGTCAGGCGCAGGCGTGCCGACGCTTGGCGTGCGCGGCGCGACCAAATTCGCCTGATCCGTGTTCACAGTCGCGATCCAGCCTTCGCCGAACTGAAAGCGGATGTTCAGCCAAGTGCCATCGGCATTCGTGCCGATGATGTAGAATTGGCTGCCGCGCGGCAAGGTCGCCAAGCGCGCCGCTTGCGCGCCTGGACCTGCGCGCACTGCGCTGCCGACCACAGCGCGACCGATCAAGCCGACTTCGACCACTGGCACGCCGTCTGCGTTCGTGGCGATCACATCTGCGTTGCGCACCCAGACTGCGCCAAAGGCTGTGTTCACCTGCCAGAACTGCCGATCTGCGCTGACGCCTACAATCGGCACGATTGCATTGGCGCGCAGCCTGCCCAAGCTCCAAAAGCCGATGCCAGGACCTGCGTAGGCTTGCGCGCCTGCGCTGCGCACTGTGGCATACGGACCTTCAATTTGCTGCGCCGAGACCGCCGTCGGCAGCTTAGCCGCCGCTTGAACTGGCAAGGCTGCGCCGCCGAGCGCAGCGGCGAGCAGGACGCTCAAAAGAATGCGCATGAAGCCTGACCGCATCATAACTTTTCCCTTTCACGCGAAGGCACTGCCCTGAACCTGCTCAGAAGTGTACTTTCAGGACGGCTTTCGGTCAAGTTCAGCGCGCCAAATCTTGCCCGACGATCAGCTTAATATCAATGCCGATCGGCGCGTCGCTCTCTACGCGGATCGCCGTGCCATCTAAGCCTAGCACCTGCGCAAGGTAGCGCGCCGTCTCCATCTTGCCTGTGTAGACGTGAATTTCCGTCTTCGGATAAGGAAAGTCGCTTTTGAGCGTGCCGATCTCGACCACGTTGAAGCCTTCGCCGATCAAGCGATCGCGCGTGCGCGCCGCCAGACCGTCTACCAGCGCGCCGTTCTCAACGTAAATGCGCGCGTTCTCCGCCGCCATCGGCAAGTTGGCAGGCGCGCCCGTGCCTGAGTCGAACAGGCGCACCACCAGCGCGAAGACTTCTTCTGCAATCGGCGATAGCACCTGCTCGCCGCTCGGCAAGGTGCTGTAGAGCAGCTGTCCGCCTTCGCCTTGCCGCTTGATGGTCAGCACTGCCGATTGGATGTCTGTGATCTCTTGGGCAAGGTTCGCCAGCGCCAGAATTTCTTGGAAGGTCAGGTCTGTGCGGATGTTCTCAGCCAATGAGTCCCAGATGGCGCCTGCCTTGCCGATCAGCGCCGCGGCGCCGCCAAGGCTGAGCGCGCGCTCGCGCACGGCGCGAATGACCTCTTGCTGGCGCACGGCGCGTCCGAAGTCATCGCCGGCGTTGTGGCGCACGCGCGCGTATTGCAACAGGCGCGTTGAGTCGAGCGCTTGGCAGCCGGGCTGAAATTCGACCGTGATCACGCCGTAGGTCTCGTAATCAGGATACTGATCGTCGAAAATGCGCTCGGTCGGGCAGACGGTCACTTCGCCCAGCGCGTCAATCACAGTCCGAAACGCTTCGAAGTTGATCAACACATAGCGATGGATCGGGATGCCGAGCAGCGCCTCGACCGTGCGGACTGCCAGCTTCGGTCCGCCGCCGTCAGGCGGATAGTTGAGCTGATCGCCGATGAAGTTCGCCGCATTGATCCGATTGGGCGAGAGCGGCGGACTGATATCGGGAATTTTGACCCACACATCGCGCGGAATGGAAAGCATGGCGGCAGTCTTGCGGATCGGATCGACGCTGAGGACGATGATCGTATCCGTGCGGAACGGTCCGCGCTCGCCGGGTCGCTGATCCACGCCGAGCAGCAAGATCGTCAAGCGTTTCGGATCAGTCCAGACAGGGATTGCGTTGCCATCGGCAGGCGCTTGCGGCAAGGCGCTGACGGCGGTCGCTTGCGCCTGAGTTGCTGCGGGCGTGTTCGCCAAGCGCGGGATGGCGGTCGGCTGTGGCGCGCTGAGCTGCGGCGGCGGCGGCAATTCGATGGGCGATTGCAGCACGATCTGGCGCACGCCGAGGTAGGTGGCGGCGGCAGCGGCAGCCGTGAACAGCGCGGCGAGGATCACGATCGCGAGGACAAAAAGCGGCGAGAGGCGCATCGGCGTTCATTCTCCTTGCCAAGTGAAGCTGTGAATCAAGCTCCACGGGCTGATGATCAGATAGCTGCCGTCAGCTTGTTCGCGCGCCACGCCGATCTGCCAATTCACAAGGTGACTCTCGCCATCAGGCGGCATCAGCCCTTCGGGCAGGCGGAAAGAGGTGGCGCGCGTGGTGTGTTGCCAGGTCTGTTGGCGCGTCATATCCGACCAGACGATCACGTAGAATTCATCGGGCTGTAAGATGGCGACCGGCAGCCAGATCAGCTGGACGACGCCGCGCACAGCCGCGCCGTGCGCAGGCGAGACGACGCGCGGCATGGCGTAAGGCGGAGTTGGCGTGGCGGTCTCTAGACCGCTGCGAGTCGGCGTGATGGTCGGCGTGGGCGTTGGACCGGGCACCTTGAGCGATTGACCGACCACGACAATCGGACGGCAACCTTGCGCGCCGATAGGCTTGGTCAGATCGCAGCCTGTGCAGTTGATGACGGTCGGCGGATTCATGGCGCAGATTTCGCGGAGTGTGGCGCCGCTGTTCAGTTGAACGGTGGTGATGTTCTCGCCTTCGCGCACGACGTAAGTTGCCTCTGCGAAGACGCGCACTGAGAGATCGGGCAGCTCGCGCGCCACGACGGTCTGCGTCGCTTCATAGCCGAGCGGCGTCGGAGTTGGCGTGGGCAGCGGAATGCAATACGTGTTGCCGTCTTGAATGTTGTTGGAGCCTGCAGGCATTCCGTTCAGCTCGCGCATGGCTGCCAAGAGCGCAGGCGAGGCTTCGCGATACAAGCCGCTGCGCGCCAACAAGCCGTAGAGCGTATCGCCGGGACGCGCCACAAGGCAGGGCGCTTGCAGCGTGGGAGTCGGCGGCACGCTTTGCGCTTGGGCAGTTGGGCGCTCGGGCTGTGTGGCGAGGAGCATCGGGCGGATCGGCGGCGGCGCCAAGTCGAGCGCGGTCGCGGTAGGCGGCGCCGACGGCGACGGCGACGGCGTCAGGCTGACGGTCGGCGCCAGAGTCGGCTGCGGCAAGGCATCGGCTTGGCAGGCGGCAACCAAAAAAAGTGAGGCGCACAGCGCGACGAGGCGCGGAGTGATTTCTTTCAGCATAGGCATTCTCAGCGGCGACCTTGCCACGTGAATGTTCGGACTTCAGTTTGGCGCGCGCTTGGGATCACGGTGTTGCCGTCGCGCAGCTCAGCGATGGTGATCTGCCAAGCGAAGGTATGGCGCTTGCCATCGGTCGGCTGCCATTCGGCGGGAATTTGGAAGAACTGCTCGCGCGTGGTCAAGTTGTAAGTGATGCCGCGCGTGCGATCGGTGACGGTCACAAGGTAAACTTCGCCCAGCGCCAATTGTCCTGTCGCCGTCCAGCGCAAGGTCGGCAGCTCGAACGAGTCGAAGAGCATGTTATCGCTAGGCGAGAGGCTGAAGGGCGCGTTGACGGTCGGCGTGATGGTCGGCGTCGGCGTCTCGCTGCCGCTGGGCGTGGGCGGGATGGTCGGCGTGGGCGTCGGCGCAGGCACGCGCAGGCGCTGCCCTTCATAGACCATCACGCGGCATGAGGCGCCGCCGCCGATCTGCCCGAAATCGCAGCCTTCGAAGAGAATCTCAGGGTTCAAGTTGCTCAAGATGCTCATGGTGATGCGGCGCTCAAGGACGATGCTCAAGGCGGTCTCGCCGCGCTTGACGGTATACCACATCACGCCGGGCGGCAGAGTCGGCTCGATGCGCGCGGCTGCCAATGGATCGGCTTGCTCAGGCTCGGCGTTCGCCTGCCCTGGCACGGTCGGGCGCGGAATCTCGATTTCCTGTCCAACTTGCAGCTGCGCGGGACTGCTCAGGTTGTTGCGGCGCAAAATGACCTCGATGATGGCGGCGTCGCGATGTCCGCAGCGCAGCGCCATCGCGTAGAGCGTATCGCCGGGCGCGGCTTTCTGAACGCACGGACCGAGCGTTGGCGTGAGCGTGCGAGTCGGCGGCACGGGCGTGACCGTAGGAATGTTGAGCGTTGGCGCGATGAACAAGCGCGTGTTGGTCGGCGGCGGCGCAAGGCGCATCGCTTCAGGCGCATCGGCTGGGAAGGTTGGCGAGAGAAAGGGCGTCGGCGTTGGCGGCAAGGTTGGCAAGACGACGACGGCGAGCGGCGTGATCAGGTTGCTGACATCCACGCCGGGCAAAGGCGTCGCGGTCAGGCTAGGTGTGAGCGACGGCGTCGCAGTTGGCGGCACATCGGTCGGCGTGGCGCTGAGCAGCGCGGCAAGCCGCGCATTTTCGCGCTCTTGGAAGTCGGCGAAAAGGCTCACGCTGAGC
>DAOTWB010000033.1:0-3560 GCA_034436235.1 Anaerolineae bacterium | reverse complement strand
GGCGCGCTGGCTGAGCTGCGCGAACGGCTGATACGCCTGCTGGGCGAATCGGCTGAGTTTGTCGGCAAGTTGCACGGCGACGGCGCGCAAGATCGGCAGCGCCTGCGCGATGCGGCGGACGATCTGCGCGAGCTGTTCTTGCTCGTGGCAGTCATCGGCGAGTTCAACGCCGGCAAGTCCACGTTCATCAACGCGCTGCTCGGCGAGCCATTCCTGCCGATGGGCATCACGCCGACAACCGACGCCATCGAGCTGGTGCGCTACGCGCCCGTGCCAAATCGCACGCCGCGCCTGCGCGAAGGCGCCGCCATCCGCGAATGGGAACATCCCGGCACAGGCGGCACAGGCATCGCCATTGTAGATACGCCTGGCACAGGCTCGGTCTTCCAGCAGCACGAAGAGATCGCCAAGTCGTTCCTGCATCGCAGCGACTTGGTCATCTTCATCATCAGCGCCAAGCGCGCCTTCGCCGATACTGAGCGGCTCTATCTTGAGCTGGCGCGCAACTACGGCAAGAAGATCGTGATCGTCATCAATCAAGCCGATCTGCTCGACGACTCTGAGCGCCAGCAAGTCCGCGAGTTCGTGCGCCAGCAAATTGACCAGCTGCTCGGTTTGCGTCCGCCAATCTTCATGGTCAGCGCCAAGCAGGCTCTGCAGCGCACTTATCAAGGCGGCGTTTTCGCGGCGCTGCGCGAGATGCCGAGCGACGATCCGACGGGCATTCTGGCGCTCGCCGCACATCTGCGCCAGACCTTTGAGCAGGTGCCGCCTGCCAAGCAAAAACTGCTCACGCGCTTGAGTTTATTGCGCGGCGTGCTGAAGCGCCACGAGGACGCGCTCAACGGACGGCTCGCCTTGATCGGTCAAGATACCGATGCCGCGCACTCGCTAGAGCATGAGATCGAACAGCAAGCGGCAGGCTTGGATCGTCAGCTGGAAGCTGCGCTCAAGGAAATTCGCGCCGTGATTGACGGCGTCTTGCTGCGCGGCGGACGCTTCATGGAGAAGAACTTGAACGTCCTGCGCGCCGCTTTTCGCGGCATGGATCGCGATAAGCTCGCCGAGAGCTTCGACCGCGAGGTGCTTGCCGATAGCCTGACGCGCCTTGCCACAGCGCAAGAGAGCTATGTCAACGCGCTTGTGGATAGCGGACGCGCCTATTGGCGCGGCATCATCGAGCGGCTGAGCAAACTTGAGGCGCTCTTGCGCGAAGAAGCGACCGGCTTGGACGCTGCGCAATACGCCGATCAGCGCGCTGCGCTGCAAGCCGCGCTGACCATAGCCGATGTTGAGCTGCGCGCTTACACTGATCACAGCGTGCTGGAAGCCATTGAGAGCAACTTCGATCAGAATGTGCGCACCTTCATCTACGGCACCATCGCCAGCATCGGCGGCGCATTTGGACTGTTGGTCAGCGCGTTGACGGCGGCTGCCACGCCCGGCACGCTCTTGCCGCCGCTTGGCGTGCTGACTCTGGCAATTGGCGCCATCGCCTTGCCTATCGGCGGCGGAGTCGCTTTTCTGACCTCGCAGCGTGCGCGCAAAGACGCGCTCAAGCAGCTTGAAGCGCGCCTGAGCGACCTTGAAAGAACGTATCGTGAAGCGCTCTCAAAGATCACAGCTGCAGAGCGCAGTCGCCTGACCAGCTATGGCAAGCAGATTCTGGCGCCTGTCTTCAGTCAGCTCAGCACGCTCGCCGCGCGCTACCGCGACCAACAGACGCAGCTCGGCTTTCTGATGGCGCGCATTGACGAGTTGGAAAAGGCGCTCAACGCGCTCTGAAGCATGAGCGAACGTTGGCGTCTCATCCTTGACGCGCCGCGCGATGGCAGCGCGAATATGGCGTACGATGAAGCTATCCTGCGCGCAGTGGCGCGCGGCGCGCAGCTGCCTACCTTGCGGCTGTACGCATGGCGCGTCCCGACTCTCTCGCTCGGCTACGCGCAACCGAGCGCCGATGTGGACTTCGAGCGCCTGAAGGCGCGTGGCTGGGACTCAGTGCGCCGTCCCAGCGGCGGACGCGCCATTTTACACGCGGATGAGATCACGTACAGCGTCGCGCTGCCCGAGACTCATCCATTAGCGCGCGGCAGCGTCACTGAGAGCTACCGTCGCCTGAGCGCGGCGCTGATCGCCGCCTTGCGTCTGCTCGCGCCTGAGCTGCCGCTTGAGGCAGATCGCCGCTATGAGGGCGCCAATGCGCCGAACGCGATCTGCTTCGAAGTGCCTTCAGATTACGAGATCACTGCGCACGGCAAAAAGCTGATCGGCAGCGCGCAGATGCGCAAGTATGGCGGCGTTTTGCAGCATGGCGCATTGCCGCTCAACGGCGATGTGGCGGATATCTGCGATGCGCTCGTCTTCAGCGACGAAGCGGCGCGGCAACGCGCTAAAGTGCGGCTGCGCGAGCGCGCCATCGCGCTCAGCGATGCTATCGGCGCGCCAATTGCGTGGCAGATTGCCGCCGAAGTGCTCAGCGCAGGCTTCCGCCAGACCTTCGACTTGGCATGGCAGACCGATACCTTCGACTGCGCTGAAGAGTCTGACGCGCACGCGCTGCTTCAGGCGCGCTACGCCGATCCTGCTTGGATGCGCTCGCGCTAGACATCTGCGCTGATGACCAGCAGCAAGCCGATCATGATGAAGCTGATGAGCAGCGAGCTGCCGCCATAGCTCATGAACGGCAAGGTCACGCCCGTGAGCGGAATGACCTTCAGCACGCCGCCCATGATCAGCAGACTCTGCGCGATCAGCACCACGCTCAGCCCTGCCGCAAGATATGCGCGAAAGACGCGATTCTGAGCTTGGATCGCCAGACGTAAGCCGCGCAAGCCGATGATAGCGAAGCTGGCGATGACCGCCAGAGCGCCGATCATGCCCCACTCTTCGCCAATCGCCGCGAAGATGAAATCCGAGTGGACAACAGGCACATAGCTCGGCGAGCCTTGCCCGATGCCTTGCCCAAAGACGCCGCCTGCCGCGAACGCCGTCAAGCTACGCACAATCTGAAAAGCGCTGCCCTGCGGATCGCGCCATGGATCGAGCCAGATATCCACGCGCAGGCGCACTAAGTCCACTGCATAGTAAGCGACCGCGCCTGCCGCCAAAAGCAGGATGACGCCGCCGAGCGCATAGGCGAGCTTGCCTGTGGCAAGGTAGAGCAAGGTGACGAAAGTGATGAAGAAGAGCATCGCCGTGCCGAGATCGCGCTGCCACAGCAAGATTGCCATACAGGCGCCCCACATCAGCAGCAATGGCGCAAGAAAGCGCAGCACGGCGCTCAGGCGGCTGCGCACGGGCAACTCTAGCAAGGCGCGATGATCGGCAAGATAGCTGGCAAAAAAGGCGACCAGCAACAGCTTGAGCAGCTCCGACGGCTGAAAATAGATGTCGAATGCGCCAAGCCACAAGCGCGGACCGCCGCCTGACGGATTGCTGCCGAAGAAGATGGTCAACAGCAGCAGCGTCAAGCCTGTCACAAGCCACAGGTAGCGATAACGGCTGAGCCAGCGCAGGTTGGTCGGCAGGCGCGTCACGCCGATCAGCGCAAGGCACGC
>DAOTWB010000032.1:0-7440 GCA_034436235.1 Anaerolineae bacterium | reverse complement strand
TCGATCAGATCGCGGCATACGCCAAGCTGATCGCGTTGCGCGCCAGCGGCATGCCCATCGCTTACATCTTGGGACGCCGCACGTTTTTTGATCGCGAGTTTGTAGTCAATCCGCACGTGCTGATTCCGCGCCCAGAGACCGAGCTGATCGTTGAGTGCGCGTTGGCGTGGATACAAGCGCACGATAGGCAATCCGATCCAACGTTGCGCATCGTGGATGTTGGCACAGGCAGCGGCGCCATCGCTATCGCCTTGGCAGGTCGGCTGCCGAACGCGCGCATTCTGGCGACCGATATCTCAGTTGCAGCTTTGCAAGTGGCGCAGCTGAACGGACGCGACCTGCCGAATGTGCGCTACATGCAATGCGACCTGCTCTCAGGCATTGGCGGTCAGTTCGATGTGATCTGCGCGAACTTGCCATATATCGCCACAGCTGAGCTGAACGTGCTCGAAGTAGCCAAGTTTGAGCCTGCTGTCGCGCTCGACGGCGGCAGCGACGGCTTGGCGCTGATTCGGCGATTACTGGAGCAAGCGCCAAGCCACATGGCGAAACCAGGTCTGTTATTGCTGGAGATCGGCGCTGATCAAGGTGAAGCAGCGCGTGCTGCCGCACAAGCAGCCTTCGGGCAAGCTGCGCAGATCAGCCTGCGCAAGGATTTATCGGGCTTGGATCGCGTGTTGCACGTTACGCTTTAGCGCGGCACAGGCGCGCTGCCGCTGGTGCGGTATTGCGGCGCGTTCTTCACATGCACTGCCACTTCGCCGTCTATGTACGGCTCTTTTTCCACGATCTCCAGCTGCTCCGCCTCGCTGAGCAACCGCCAGCCCATGTGATACAGCACATCGTTGAAGCCATCGTACTTAAAACGACGATTCATCCAGCCGTAGGATGGATCGTTATAGACAAGGTTGAAGATGATCGCATCCTCACGCGGACGGAATTCTTCGTAGACCAACCAGATAGGCGCCAATTCGCCGAGCGTCTGGCGCACTTTGGCGTCGCGTTGTGCTGCAATCTGTTCCTGAGTTGAAGGCATAGCCAAACCATCCTCAACGTGCTTGTGAAAGCGCATTACAGTGCTTTGATTGTACCGCAAGCGCGCGCAAAACGCATGAGACGCTCTGCAGTTTGCTCTGCGCTCTGCTTCATGCTATACTGCATGGCGCATTCGAACCATGCCGCGCCTTCGCTCGGCTAGAAGTGGATAGAGTCGCTATGCGCGGTATCTTGGTCGCGCTTGACCTTGAGACGACAGGCCTTGATCCTGCCGACTCGCACATCATCGAGATTGGCGCAGCCAAATTCCGCGACGGCGTCCTCTTAGAGACCTACAGCACATTGGTCAATCCTGCTGTGACCATTCCATCGCGCGTCACGGATATCACCGGCATCCGCAACGAGGATATGATCGGCGCGCCGCGCCTTGCGCAAGTGTTGCCTGCACTGCAAACCTTCGTCGGCGACTCAGTCTTGATCGGTCACAGCATCGCGTTCGATCTGAGCTTTCTGCACAAGCAAAAGCTCTTCACGGCGCACAGAGCCGCCGATACTTACGAGCTAGCCTCTGTCCTGCTGCCAGACGCCGATCGCTACACATTGAGCGCGCTGATGCAGACCTTCAACATTGCGCCTGAAGGCGAGTATCATCGCGCGCTGACCGACGCCATCGCCAGCGGCAGGCTTTACTACGCGCTGTGGGAAAAATTGCTCGCTTTGCCGCTCGCCTTAGTGCGCGAGATCGCACAACTCTCAGCGCCGTTAGCTTGGCACGGCGCGTTGCCTTTTGAAGCAGCGCTCAAAGAGCGCCCTGCCGACTCTGCGCAGTCCGCCGATCCGCTCGACGGCGTTTTTCGCGCCGCGCCTGAGCAGGCGTCGCGCGCGTCGCTCGCCAATCTGCCGCCGCCTCTCGCAGCGCCTGCCGACTCGCTCAGGCAGAGCTTCGAGTCGGCGCAATTTTTGCTGTGCGAGAACGCCGCCGTCATCTCGGCGGCGCCGCCTTACCTCGAGTTGGCAGCGCGCTGGGCGATGCAACACGCTGAGCCTGTCCTAGTTGCCTATGGCAGTCAAGCGCTGGAGCAACGTCTGCGCGAGCGCGACTTGCCGCGTCTGCAAGCGCACTATCCCGCGCTGCGCGCGCAGTTTCTACACAGGCGCGCTGAGTACTTATGCCCTGCGCGCCTGCAGACTCTTCGTCGGCAAGGCGTGCAGAGCATTGAAGAGATGCGTCTGCTGGCGAAGACGCTGATCTGGTTAGCGGAAGGCGGCGCCGAACGCGCACAACAGCCGTCCATTCGCGGCAGCGGCGAATACTCTGCTTGGTCGCAGCTGAACGCCGAAGCTGAGCATTGCACGGCTGAGCGCTGCCAAAGCCAAATGCGCGGCGCGTGTCCGATGCATCGCGATCGGCAATTGGCGGCTGAGGCGCATTTGATCATCGCCGAGCATGGCACGTTGGCGGCTGAAATTCACGGACGCGATCCGCTCTTGCCGCCGTTCAAACGCTTGATCGTTGATGAAGCTAACTTGCTAGAAGACCTTGCCACTGAGAGCCTGCACGTGCGGCTTGACGCAGCGCGCCTGAAGCGCCAGCTAGTTGAGATCAGCGACGTGCAGCGCGGTCTGCTCGGCGATATTTTGGCTGAGGCGAGCGGTAAGTTGCCGCCTAAGCCTGAGGCAAGCCTGATGCGCTTCTGCAGCAACCTTGCCGATGCCGCGGCGCAAGCGCCTTATCATCTGGAGAATCTTTTCCGCGCGCTGCAGGCGTTTCTGGAAGCGATCACTGATGCACAGCCGAGCGAGTATGCGCTCACTGTCCGCCTGACCGATGACATGCGCAACAAGCCTGCTTTCGGACAAGTGCGCGCCGCATGGAGCATTCTGAGTCAGTTCACTGAGGCGATCATCGGCGCGCTGGCACAGCTGGCGAAGCAATTGCTCATCTACCACGAGAAATACGCTCTAGCGCGTCCGCTCGTCTTCAGGACAGAAGGCGCGGCGTATACGATGCAGCAATCGCACGAATTTCTGGATGCCTGCCTGAACGGCACACGCCCTGAGCAGGTCTTTTGGATAGAGCTGAGCGCCGAGCCGAACCGCGCCAAGCGCCTGACCTTGCACAGCGCGCCGTTGCAGCCTGCTGCGCTGCTACAGACGCATCTTTGGCGCAACTTGGAGACGGCGATCATCAGCGGCACAGCGCTGCGAGTCGGCGATGATTTCAGCTATCTGCGCGAGCGCCTCGCCTTGCCTGCTGAGACGCTCATCTGTGCGCAGCCGCAGGCTGAGACGCAAGCGCGCCACACGCTGATCTTCCTGCCGACAGACGCTCTAGATCCTGCCGAAGGCGAGCGCTATGCGCGCTACCTTGAGCGTGCCGTGATCGAGCTCGCTGTCGCGGCGCAAGGTCGCTTGTTGGCGCTTTTCAATAGCTTCACGCAATTGCGGCAATCGGCGCAGACCATCGCGGCACGCCTGAGATTGGGCAATCTGAACGTATTGGATCAGTCAGACGGCAGCAGTCAAGCGGCGCTGCTCGAAAATTTCCGTGCGCTCGGTCAGCAGACTGTGCTGCTTGGCGTGCGCAGCGCATGGGACGCGATCGCGCTTGATGAGGACGTGCTGCGTGCCATGCTCCTGACGCGCTTGCCGTTCGGCGTGCCGAACGATCCGCTCTTTGCAGCGCGCGGCGAGCGCTATGAAGATGCCTTTCGGCAATACGCCGTGCCTTCGGCAGTGCTGCGCTTTCGGCAGACGGTCGGCAGGTTGCTTGAAGAGCGGACGCGGCGCAATGTGCTGGTCATCCTCGATAAGCGCATGGTCAGCCGCGACTACGCGCAAATTTTCCTCGATAGCCTGCCGCCAAGCACGATTCAGCGCGCGCCGCTCTCAGAGATGGCAGCGGCAGTCCGCGAATGGCTGACCGACTAGCGTTCGCTCATATAGGCGCGAATCGTGTGCAAGATCACGCCTGTGAAGATGGCGAACACGCCGATGATGCACAAGGTGATGGCGATCAGCGCCGTGCCGAGCGCCAGCGCCGAGTAGGTGTTGTAGGTCGCGACGACGCTCGCGCCGAGCAACAAGCCGATCAGAATCGCCAATGCGCCTGTCACGCCGAAGAAGAAGAGCGGTCTGTGCTGACCGACCAAGCGCAAAATGCCTGTCAGCACTTGGAAGCCATGCGCGAATGGATTGCGCTTCGGTCGCTCATCGTAATTGACGCTGATCGGCACTTCGAGCGCTTGCAAGTTGTGCTGGCGAATTAGAAACTGCATCTCAGATTCGACTGAGAAGCCGCGCGACGTGAAAGTCATCAGGTTGAGCGCGCGCTGCGAGAGCGCCCGAAAGCCGCTCTGCGAATCGGAGAGCGGCACGCCTGAAGCGGCGTTCGTCAGCGCTGTCAGCGCGTGCTGTCCCACGATTCGCCAACGCGGCGTGTTGCTGCGCAAGCCCATGAAGCGCGAGCCGACCACCAGATCGGCAGCGCCGCTTTGAATAGGCGCTAACAGGCGCGGAATGTCGTTCGGATCGTGCTGCCCGTCGCCATCGAGCAAGATGACTGCCGCCGCATTGCGCGCTTGCGCTGCTGCCAGACCTGTGTTCAAGGCAGCCGCCTTGCCGCTATTCGGCTGACGGATCACCTCGGCGCCGGCGGCTTCCGCGATCCACGCCGTCTCGTCTTGCGAACCGTCATCCACCACGATGACGCGATCCACGTAGCGGCGCGCCTTCAGCACCACGCTGGCGATGAAGCGATCCTCGTTGAAAGCAGGGATGACGGCGATGAGCGGCGCAGCCGACTCGTTTTTGGTCTCTTGAACAGTCGCTTGGCTAACCATGTCGCGCTATTGTACCATGCGCCTGCGCAAGATAGCACAACGCGACTCTCGCGCCTCTCAAACGCGCCTGAAATGAATGATCGGGAAAGCTACAATTCCTTACAGACTCCCTACATTCTACGACAACGTCTTGTCTTGCCCTGTGGTATGATTTTTGCAGCGGCAGGCTATGTGCAAGTCGTTTTTGTGCAGCAGGCGCAGGCAGCGAGCCAAATTGAGAGCAGCTTTTGAGGGATGCTTATGCGAAAGACGTTGAGGCAACTGATCAACGTTCTGGACGGAAAGCCTAACGCAGCTAAAGGACAGAGCCTTGTCGAATCGGCGATCACTTTCCCGATCCTGATCTTGATGGTGCTGGGCTTAGCTGAGATGGGCTTCGCCATGAACTACTACTTGACCATGCTCGACCTTGTGCGCGAGGCAGGGCGGCGTGGCGCAAATCTGAGTCCTGTCTTTTGGGATGACAACGATACGCGCAATTATAACCGTCTCGATTGTGATACTTACATGCCGCCTGACGGCACAAGCCATCTTTACAACCTTGGCGATAACTTGAATCAAAATCGGCGTGTGCCGCGCGGACCAGACGCGACGCGCTACAACTATGTGGTCGGTCCGGAAGGCGCTTACGGTTTCTTCGACGGCATCATCTGCCAGATCATCTTGAGTATGCCGCCTATGGAATTCGAGGATACGCGTCCGTGGAGCGCTGACGGTCTGACGCCGCCCAGCGACCCTGATCGCAGCCGCGAATTCACTAAGAACGATATTGTGGTCTCTGCGTTTTCCTACACCATGCTGGACTTCAACAAACCGTTCAGAGGCTCAGTGGCAGGCGGCGTGCGCGGACCGACTGTGCCGAGCAACGGTCTGTACGTGCGCGTCACAGGACGCTATCCGCGCGACAATCGCTACTGCAGGACGGCTGATGGCGCCGGCGATGACCGCGATCCGTTTGACTACAAAACGCCCGATGTCTACTCGGCATGGACGCGCGGACGCCCAGCTGACGTTGATGAGCTGGGCTACGAAATTGGCATAGGCGATCCGCGCTACAACAATCCGCGCGAGAACATCACCACAACTTCGCAAGGCATTCGCGGATTCGTCTTCACAGGCAACGCAATCGGCACAGTCAACAATGGCGATCCGAGCGATTACTGCATTGGCTCGCGCTTCACTGTGCAAGATGTTGAAGCGCGGCTGAACGCCACACTTTCTACGGCAGGTTTGGAATACTACCGACCGAGTGGCGGCTTGGTGTTGGTCGAGATGTTCTGGCAGTACCATCCGCGCTTCTTCCAGCCGATTGCTGTGCTATTCGGCGGCGGCTTTTTCGCAGGCGCCGATGGATCGCTGGAGAACGATCCGCTCTTCCATGTTTACGCATTTTTCCCTGCGCCCGGCGCGCAGGCAACTGCCACGCCTGAACAATGAGGCTTGCGTGAAAGGAGATGGACTCAATGAAGTCATCCTTCAGTCAGTTCGTACGTTTGATGAATCGGCGCAGCCGCAACGGACAATCGCTGCTGATCGTGGCGTTTGCCTTCATCGGCTTGGTCGCGTTTGTCGGCATCGCTGTTGATGTCGGCTTGATGCTGGTGCGCTACAGCACGCTCGTCCGCGCTGTGGACGCTGCTGCCATCGCTGCGGCAGGGCAA
This sequence comes from Anaerolineae bacterium, assembly GCA_034436235.1. Classification (GTDB taxonomy): domain Bacteria; phylum Chloroflexota; class Anaerolineae; order Aggregatilineales; family UBA2796; genus CP2-2F. The sequence goes on along the minus strand of DAOTWB010000032.1, from coordinate 941 downwards.
ATCCGCGAAGGCACGGATTACCGCACGCTGGTGGCAGCCGCTCAGCAATTCATCCGCTTGCAGGGCAACATCGAGGTCAGCTCTGTTTTTGTGGATACCTGCGAGACGGAGATGGCGGACTATGTGCGCCAACATCCTGGCTCTGATCCGCTGCCCGCACTGCTGAACCGCATTCCGCCTTCCGAGCTGTGCCGTCCCGATCCGCAGAAGCTGGTGCGCGTCACAGCGCAGATGCGCTCGCCAACTACGTTCCTCTCAATCATCTGGGGACCGGAGATCATCCTAGAGGCGAGTTCGGTCTCGCAGACTGCTGTCTTGGATGTGGCGCTCGTCATTGACACGTCGCTCTCAATGGTCTCCGAGAGTTATTACTCGCAAGTGACCTATCCGATCTTGGAAAGTCCAGTAGACCGCGCGGTCAGCGGACGCGATACAAACCGTGAAGAGCTGCGCGCCTTCAGACCGTTTGTCAACGATCTCGGCTTGCAAGCGTATCCGTACAAAACAATTCCGGGCGATGCCTCAGACCTGCGCCCAGAGCCGCCGAATCCTGACACGGGCTTAGATCCAAATGGCTTGCCCGCCATTCGTCGCGAATGCTGGTATGCTGATCCGCTCTTCATCAGCGCTGAGGTAGATCGCGCTTCTAACTATGCCTGGGGCGGCTGTTGCAACGATCCGACGACGCAATCAACGCCGCCCAGCAGCGGCACCTACGACCGCATGAATTGGTACGTCTACGACGATCCGACACTCTCTGAGTCGAAGATCATGACGAACGGCATCCTGCCGACCGATCCGCCCGGCGCCGCCGCGCGCGTCCTGAGCGGACTGCCTGACGGCAACTTCAGCGATCTGATCTGCCAGCCGTTCAAGCAGGTGCGCGATGCCGCCCGCCGCTTCATCAAGCGCCTCGATTTCGTGCGCGGCGACCGCTTGCT
>DAOTWB010000031.1:0-14994 GCA_034436235.1 Anaerolineae bacterium | reverse complement strand
GTGGAGGGTAAACAATGGGCGCTCCAAAGATTCAGGCGGATTACGACTCGCTCGATCAGATTTCCGCCAACTTCAGCAAGGAGTCAGATCAGACTCGCCAGTTGTTGCAGACCGTGAAGAGCTGTGTTGATCAGCTGCGCGGCGGCGGCTGGATCGGCAAAGGCGCTGACAGCTTCTACAAGGAAATGGAAGAGCTGGTCAATCCTGCCATGCAGCGCATGATGAGCGCGTTGTCGGAAGCCGCTTCAGCGACCAAGCGCATTGCAGACGCGCTGCGCAAGGCGGAAGAAGAAGGCTGCGCGCTGTTCAGCTAAGCGAAGTTCAAATCAGAAGTGAAGACAACTCAGGAGGTTTAACATGAGCGGTATTGACGTCCAAATGGACTACGAAGTCGTTGACCAGATGATCAAGATTTTCGACAATGGCGCCAATCAGCTGACGGAGACCATGCAGGCGATGCAGGCGGTGGCGCAGAAGATGCGCAGCGGCGCGCTGCTGGGCTTGGGCGGCGACGACTTCGCTGAGGCGTTGGAGAAAATCCTTGCGCCACGCATCCAGAAGTTGATCGAGAAGTTCAAGGAGCTGTCGGGCGACGTGAAGTTCGCCAAGGACGCCATCCAGCGCGGCGATATGACAGCACGTGGTCGTTTCCTATAATAGTTGAAGCACAGCGAGGAGAATGAGACATGGCTATTTTCACGTTCATCGCCGGTCAGATCGAGGAGCAGATTCAGCAGTTCGGTCGTCAGGCGGATACCTGCGACCGCGTTGTGGGCAACATCCGCGCAGGCGCGCAGCCTATCCAGAACGGCGCGTGGATCGGCAAAGGCGCTGAGGCGTTCAAGGCTGAACTCGTCCGTCGCGTCATCCCGCAGATGATGGAGCTGATCGCCGCTATCACCGGCTTCGGCGGCAAGCTGGGCAACGCGCTCAACATCATGCGCAACGCCGACAGGATGGTGCAAGGCATCGTCGGTCAGGTGGCGGGCATTTTCGAGAAGATTTTCTAATTCCGCGTCAATCGGTGAGCAATAGCTAGAAGGAGAGAAGCTCGTGGCAGACGTTGCAATGGATTATGAAGTCGTCGCACGCATGGCGAAGATTTTCGGCACCTCAGGCGAAGTGCTGAAGACGGTCGGTAACGTGCTGGAAGTCGCCGCCAAGATTTTGAAGGCAAGCGCGATGTTCGGCATGGTCGGCAATCTGGCGTTGGCGTACTACCTCGACAACATCGCCACCAAGTGCAAGACGCTCTCGGCGACCTGCGTTGAGATGGACGGCGACCTGCAAGGTGCTATCAAGGCGCTGCGCGACGGTGACTACAGCGGCTCGACTCGCTTCGTCTGATCGTCCTGCGCGCTAAACGCAAACAACAGCGCCCGTGAATCACGGGCGCTGCTTTTTTGTGCTTATTCTGTCGCGATGCTCTGATCCACTTGCTGATTGGCAGGCACGATCTTGACGAATTCTTTATCCCAGCGCTTCAGAATCTCGTCAATGCGGCGCGCCTCAGCGTGCTGATTGCTATCGCTCAGCACTTCGCGATAGCCGCACAGCAGATCGTGCAGATTTGCAGCGTCGCCCGCATCCACAGGCATAATCTTCACGTTTGCGCCTTGCGCCAAGCGCCGCTTGAGCGCCGCTTCATCCAAACCTAGCTCAGGGCGCAGCCGCACGTAGACCACGCCGCCTGTCATGCCGCTGCACATCCACGGCCCTGGATCGCCTAGCACCACGGCGCGCCCTGCCGTCATGTATTCAAAGGCGAAACCTTTGATATTGGCGCGGCTGGCGAGGAAACCTTGCTCATCGCGCAGTTTTTCGGTCAGCTCGCCGCCGATCACCAGATCAGCGCCTGAGAGACGCACGCCGGCGCGGCTATCCGCGTTGCCTTGCACAAAGAATTGACCGCGTTGCGCGCCATAGGCGAAGCTCTTGCCAACGCTGCCGCCGATGCGCACGCCTTTCGTGTTCATCCCTTTCAAAATTGCCACGCGCCCGCCGATAGCGCACTTGCCCAAGCCGTCTTGTGTGCCGCCTTCCACCACCACTTCCACGTCAGCGCCGTGAAAAGCAGCCAGACCGTTGCCCGGCACTGTTGAGCCGTTGAAGTTCAGTTTGATCGCCTTCGGACGCGCGCCGTTGTGCCGCAGCACTTCACGTCCGCCGATGCTGCGCCCGTTCTCAAAGCCGTAGCGCCGCACTAACGCGCCCACCAAATGCGTGCCAACAGCCCGATCAATGCTCATCGCCTCTGTGTCTTCATACGTGATCACGTCCTCGCCTTGCTCAAGCGCTTCCAACACCATCTCGCTGATGACTTCAGTCAGATGGTTGCGCGGACGACGCAAGGCGCGTCCCACTGTGCGCTGGCTGCTCGGGCGCTCAGCGCGCGGCGCCACTTGCAAGAGCGGCGTCATATCCAAACGCTCGCACAAGCGCACTTGTTGCAATAGATCGGCGCGCCCGACCAAATCTTGCAGGCGCGTGTAGCCGAGCCGCGCCGTGATCTCCTGCGCTTCCTGCCCGATGGCTGTGAAGAGCTGCACCAGCTGCTCAACAGCGTCTTCGAAGACTTGCGGCTCGAAGGCTTTCAAGCCGTGCGCAATTGCCTGCTCGCGCGTCTCGACCTGTGTGGCAATGCCGACGTGACAAGTGTCGGTCTGGCATTTGCGGCAGATGGTGCAGCCGATGGCGACCATCGCCATCGTGCCGAAGCCGACGCGATTCGCGCCCAACAAGATCATCTTGACCACGTCCGTGCCGCTCTTCATGCCGCCATCGCACCAAATCTCGACTCGGTCGCGCAGCCCTGCCTTCAAGAGCGCCGCGTGCGCTTCCACCACGCCGATCTCAGCAGGCAAACCGACATATTTGAGCGAATGTTGGCGCGCCGCGCCTGTGCCGCCGTCGTAACCTGTGATGTTGATGATATCGGCGTTCGCTTTTGCCACGCCGACTGCAATCACACCGATGCCCGGCACCACAGGCAACTTGACCGCCACTTTAGCGCGCGGATTGCTCGTCTTGAGTTCTTCGATGAACTGCGCTAGGTCTTCAATTGAGTAGATATCGTGATTGTTGGACGGCGAGATCAGGTCTACGCCAATGTTGGCGTTGCGCGCCGCCGCCACTTTGGCGCTCACCTTCTTGCCCGGCAAGTGACCGCCTTCGCCCGGCTTGGCGCCCTGCCCGATCTTGATCTCGAGCAGGTAGGATGAGTTGATCAGCTCAGCGTTCACGCCGAAGCGTCCGCTGGCGATTTGCTGACCGCGATGATACGGATACTTGCCGAGCATGTCCTTGATCTCGCCGCCTTCGCCGTTCAGGCTGTACATATCCAAGCGGAAAGCCGCCTCAGCGTAAGCGCGGAAAGCGATCTCGCTCTGCGAGCCGAAAGACATCGAAGCGATCACGAACGGCAGCGAATGCCGTCCCACGCTCAAGTCCACGTCCTCAGGGCTGACTCGGCTGCTCGGATCGAACTTGAAATCGAGCGTGTGGCGCAACGCCACAGGCGTGGTGCGCTCGATCTCACTCAGGCGCTCCATCAATCCGATGTAGTCTGCCTCACCTTGCGCCACCTGTTGCGCCATTTTGTAAATGTGCGGATAGATGCGCGTCTCTTTGGGCAAGCGCGCGCCTTTGCTATCTATGTAGCTCTGGCGAACGTGCGCTTCTTCGTAGATCATCTGCCAAGTCAGACCGCGCTCGGCGCTGCCGCAGTAATTCACGCAGCCCATCACTTCTGCCACAGGCTCAGAGAGACCGATGCTGCCGAATGTTTTGCCGTAGCCGCGCAGCTCATGCACGCCCATTGTGCTGGTGACCTTTTGCAAGCCTTTTTCAAGCGCGCTCAGCAGCTTGACCACGCGCTCAGCGCGCTCTTCAGGGCGACCGCTGCGCCCGACCGCTGTCTCGAAGAGCAGATACGGATTGACAGCATCGGCGCCAAGCGCCACTGCTAGGATCAGGTCGTGCAAGTTGCGGATGCCTGCCGCCCGTAACACAATGCCGCATTTGCGCCGCAAATTCTGACCGCGCGCGTCGTTATTCAGGCGCAATGCGCGATCCACTGCCGCTAACGCCAAGTGATGATCGAGCCATAGGCAACCGTCGCGGAAGGCGCGCCGATCGTCAAGCGCGATCAGGCGCGCGCCGCGCCGCGCCGCTTGCACTGCTTGCTCAGACAAGCGCTCCAGCGCACGTTCGACCGTCTCATTCGGCTGAATGCACATTTCTAAGGTCAAAGCGCGCGCGCCAAAGGCAGCCAGCACATCCTCGTACATCAGCGTGCCGCCGCGTTGCGCTGCCTCAGCGTAGTCGCCGAAGTCCAACAAAGCGTCGCCTGCATACTGTCCGCCTGCCAGGACAGGCAGGCGCAGCGCGATCGGCGTCACTTCATCGGCAGGATCGTTCTCGTGCAAGGCAGGGCGCGGACCGACAATCGCCTCAGTGCTGAAGTGTTCGGTCTCGCGCTCGCGATCGATGGCAGGATTGGTCACTACGGCGACCGCTTCTTTGAAATATTCGGCGATGTTGCGCACTCCGTCGCCCGAGAGCGCCGCCAGCGGACCGTCGTAGCCGAGCGAGCCGATCGGATCAGCGCCTTTATCCGCCATCTCGACGGCGATGTCGCGATCAGAGCGATACCAGCCTGTCGCAGCGCGCCATGCCTCAAGGTTTGGACTATCGCCGGGCGGCAGCGGCGCGTCCCACTCAGGCGCGCCGTGCGGCACGGCAGGACTCTGCACTGCGTTCAGCGCGCGTCCGCGCCGCAAAACTTCAAGGCGCAGCTCAGAATCGCTCATCACGCGCACGGTCGAGCCGCGATGGATGCTCAGCACCACTTTCTCGCCCGGCGCCAGCGGACGCGGATCGCGCACGTTCTGCTCAAGCGGCAAAACGCCTTGCTCTGACGAGAAGTAGTAGTCCTTCTCGGTCTCGCCGAACCACAACGGACGCAGACCGAGCGCATCCACGCTGAAAACGCACTCATCGCCATAGCGCGTGACGAGCGCCGCCGGCCCTTGCGCGAACGGTCCCCAGCCCATGCGGTAGCGCCGATAGAGTGTAGCGACTTCAGGCGGCAAGGCTTGCGCTTCGTGCGGCACAGGCGGAAAGACGATCTCCATCGCTTCTGCTAACGTGAAACCGTAGCGATGGATCAGCACTTCCAGCAACCGATTCAAGTCTTGCGAATCTGAGCCGCTCTGGACGAGCTGCGCGCCGAGCATCCGCGCTTCTTGGCGCAAACGCGCAATAGTGTTGATCTCGCCGTTGTGCCCTAGCAGCGAGAATGGCTGCACGCGCTCAAAAGCGGTCTCTGTGTTGGTCGAATAGCGCGAGTGACCGATGGTGATCGCCGACTCGAACTCAGGATTGCGCAGGTCAGGATAGTACTTGTAGAGCGTATCCACATGTCCGCGCACTTTGTAGATCACGCTGTGCGTGCTACAGCTGACCACATGCACAGGCAACTCGCGCTCGATCTCAAGCTGAAATTCGAACAGCCGCGCATTGGCGTCCTGCACAGTGCGCGCAGGCGCGTAGCCTGCCAATTGCCAGAAGACAGGCTCTTGCGCGCGCGCCAGCGGTCCGAGCATCTCAGAGCGCGTCTGACCGTGTGCGCTGTAGAGAATTTGCAAGACGCGCAATTGTGCAATCTCGCTGATGCGGCGCACAATCGCCTCTGTGTTGGTCTGTGGCAGGAATAAATGCGCCACGAAGAAGTGCGGATCGTAAGCCAGCTCGCTCGGCTGCCCAATGCGTTGCATGATTTGCGTCCAGATGATGCGCGGCAGGTCGGTCAGCACGCCGCAGCCATCGCCTTCGCCTTGCACTTCGCCTGTGCGATGACCCATGCGCGCCAGCGCGGCGAGCGTGCGCTTGAGATTGCCGTGCGTGGGACGCGCGCCTTTGCGAATGTTGGCGATCAACGCGCACGCATCGTGCTCCAACAGATACGGTCGGTCGTTTTCCTCACGTGGTGGAATCAGAGAGCTTGTCATTGCCTCAACCTTTCCTCGCTGTCCAAAATTCAGAACGTACGTTTTGGCAGGCAGGGCGCGCTAAACGCCATAGCACAGTCCGTAAACGCTGTAGCCATGCGGCGATCCAAGAAAGTTAATTTTCTGGGCAGAGGGAAAAATTTTGGCGAAGTGTAGCACAGGCAGCGCTGCGGCTCGCTCAGCGATCTGCCCAAGATTTCAGGCTTGTGAATCGTGCAAAGTGCTAAGGCATCGGCAAAATTGTGCAGCCTGCCGACTCAGCGCGTCGGCTCAGCTGTAAGCGCTCCAGACCATCAGCCATAGCACGATCACGCCTAGCACGGCGAGCAACGCCAAGCCGCCTATGATCAGCGTGAGCGGCTGCAGCGGCTCAGCGGCAGGCGGAATGCCATAGTCATAGTTTGGCGCACTGAAGCGATTATCGGTTGGATAGGCAGGTTGCACAGGCATTTGCGCATTTGCGCTGCTCGGCTGAGCAGATTGCGTAGCAGATGGTCGCGTGAGCGCAGGATTATAATAGCGCGGCGGCTCCACAGGCTTGATGGGCGGCTGTACCACGCCGCTGCGCGGTGCGCCGCTGTAGGGCGGCGGCGTGACTGAGACAGGATTCTGCGGCGCGCTGACCTGATACGGATTGACTGGACCTGAGGTCGCGTCGCGCGGCGGCGACGGAATTTGCGCTTGTGAGGCTTGCACAGGCGGCGCCGCTTGGCTGTTGCCAATGGCAGGCACGCCGCGGCTGGGCGAGAGTCCTGTTGGCTTGCTGACAGGCACAGCCGTTGTGCCGCGCAAGGCTTTCTGCACGTCTATCAGCACGCGACCGAGCTGGTCGGCTTGTGAGAAACGCGCATTCGGCTCTTTCGCCATGCACTTGTGGATGATCCAATCGAGCGTAGTCGGCACGTTTGGATTGGATTCCAGCACGTGCGGCACAGGATCGTTGATGTGCGCTAGCGCCAATTCTTTTTGATCGTTGCCTGAGAACGGCAGCTTGCCCGTCAGCATTTCGTACAGCACCACGCCGATCATGTAGACATCCGAGGCAGGCGTCGGTTGGCTGCCTTGCGCCTGCTCAGGCGAGAAGTATTGCGGACTGCCCCAGACGACTTCTTGGCGCGTCACGGCTTGCGTGTGGCTGATGACCTGCGCAATGCCGAAGTCGGTCACTTTGACTGTGTCGTTGCTGTAGAGCAGAATGTTCTGCGGCTTGACATCGGCGTGGACTAGCCCTGCGCGATGCGCATAGCCGATGCCTGCGCAGACCTGAATGCCAATGTGCAGCGTGCGCTCGACTGAGAACGGCGCGCTGGCGCGGATGTGCTTCTTCAGGTCTTGCGCGTCCACGTATTCCATCACGATGTAGAACAGCGCGCCGTCGTTATCGGCGTCGAAGACGGTCACGATGTTCGGATGCAGCAAATTGGCGACGCGCCGCGCTTCTTCGCGGAAGCTATCTTGAAAAGCAGGATCGGCGGTCAGGCTGGAGCGCAGCGTTTTGAGCGCCACGTCACGCCGCAAGCGCAGGTCGTGCGCTTTGTAGACGACCGCCATGCCGCCTGAGCCAAGCGTCTCCAGAATTTGAAACCGACCGCTGATCAACTGCTTTTCGGACGCCATATGCCGCGCTCTCCTGTGCTGTTGATATCAGTGTAGCAGATTCAGCGCGGCGCTCCAAGCCTTGTGCAGCGCTGTTCAAAGTAGCGCGCTCAGTTTTCAGGGACGCCCCAGATGCGGACTGTGTAGTCCCAAGCGCCCGAAGCGATATAGCGTCCGTCAGGCGACCACGCTACTGAACACACACTGCTTGTATGTCCTGTGAGCGTGCGCAGCAGCCTGCCTGTCGCTGCTTCCCACACTTGCACTGTTCCATCTGAGCCTGCGGAAACGATGTAGCGTCCATCAGGCGACCACGCCACTGAATTGACAGCTCCTGTATGCTCTGTCAACGTTCGCAAGACTTTTCCTGTGGATGCTTCCCAGACCTGCACAGTGCTATCGCGTGAGCCCGAAGCAATATGTAATCCATCAGGTGACCATGCCACTGAAAGTACTTTGTCTGTGTGACTCAAGAATTGTTGCAGCAATTGCCCTGTAGCAACTTCCCACACATACACAGCACGATCGGCAGCGCCTGAGGCAAGAGCGCGTCCGTCAGGCGACCACGCCACTGCGAATACCTTGTCTGTATGCGCCGTGAGCGTTTGCAACAATCCTCCGGAAGAGGCTTTCCACATCCGCACAGTGCAATCGGCTGAGCCTGTCGCGAGGGTGCGTCCATCAGGCGACCACGCCACTGAACTCACTGCGCTTGAATGTTTTTTGAACGTCCGCACGCGCTGCCATGTAGCGACCTTCCATATGCACGCTGTACCGTCTTCCGAGCCTGAGACAAGGTAGCTCCTATCGGGCGACCACGCCACTGCATTCACCCAGTCTGTATGCTCTTTGAGCGTCTGCAAGGGCTGCTCTGTCGCCACTTCCCACACTTGCACTGTGCGGTCATCTGAGCCAGAGACCAGATAGCGTCCGTCAGGCGACCAAGCCACCGACTCTACCGCGCCTGTATGTCCTTCCATGCTTTTCAACTTGATCATGCGGTGAGGATTCGCAGATGAGACAGGCGCAGGCGCTCGCTTGGACTTAGCTCTAGGCTTAGCCTTTGCAGTGAGATCAGGCGCTTGATCAGTCAGGCTTGACACCAGTACGTGCCTATTGGACAACCATGCCACTGATCGCACATCATCAGTGTGACCTTTTAGAGTCTCTAACAGCTCGCCTGTGGATGCTTGCCACACGCGCACTGTCTTATCCCATGAGCCTGAAGCCAGATAAAGTCCATCAGGCGACCACGCCACTGAGTCCACGGCGCTCGTGTGCTTTGTGAGTGTGCGCAAGAGCTTCCCTGTGGACGCTTCCCATATGCGCACTGTGAAATCGCCGTCTCTGTACGAGCCTGAACCTGAGGCGATGTGACGTCCATCAGGCGACCACGCCACTGACCTGACCACGCCTGTATGCCCTGTGAGCGCTCGCAAAAATTGCCCTATCGCTACATCCCAGATGCACACAGTGTGATCAGCCGAGCCTGTGACCAGATAGCGTCCATCAGGCGACCACGCCGCTGATAGAACTTTATCTTGATGCCCTATCAGTTTTTGAAAGAGCTGCCCTGTGCTCGCTTTCCAAACCTGCCCTGTTCCATCTTGTGAGCCTGAGGCGAGATAGTGTCCGTCGGGCGACCATGCCATTGAGTTCACACTGCCTGCATACCCTGTGAGTGTCCGCAACAGCTGCCCTGTCTCTATTTCCCACACGCGCACTGTGTTATCACGCGCGCCTGAGGCGATCTGACGACCATCAGGCGACCACGTCACTGAGGTTACAGCTTCTCTGTGTCCTGTGAACGTTTGGACAAGTCGACCTGTGATGACATCCCACACACGCACTGTGCCATCTGTGCTGGCAGAGGCGATCAATTGCCCGTCAGGGGCGCTTGCCGCGGACAGTACCCAGCCTGTGTGTCCGCCCAACATCAACGCAGTCTGTTTTGTAGCGATGTTCCATACACGCACTGTGCAGTCGGCTGAGCTTGAGACGAGCAGATACTGATCGAGCGCGCCTGTCGCTGGACTCGCGTCCGTGTACTCTACGAGCGTCTGGAGCAATTGCCCTGTTGCCACTGACCAAGTACGTACTGTGCCATCCGAGCCACCAGAAGCAAGCTGCTGACCATCAGGCGACCATTTCACAGATAGCACTGCGCCTGTGTGTTCCGTTAAAGTCTGCAGGCAACGCCCTGTCGTCGCATCCCACAGGCGAATTGTACGGTCAGCCGAGCCTGTGGCGAGCAGGCGACCGTCGGGCGACCACGCCACTGATACTGCTGGCTCTGTATGACCCGTCAATTTCCGCACTGTGCGCCTTGTAGCAATATCCCAGATGTGTACATCGTGATCAGTTGCGCTAGCTGAGGCGAGCGAACGTCCATCAGGCGACCATGCCAGCGACAAGACAGAGCCATTGTGACCTTTGAGCATCCGCAGCTGCTCGCCTACAGATACATCCCACACGCGCACAGTGTGATCATCCAAACCTAGGGCAAGCAAGCGACCATCGGGCGACCACACCGCTGTGTTCACGCCGCGCACAAAGCCTTGCACGCGGAGCATTTGCACAAGTTCGCCTGTGACAACCGACCAGATGTGAATGCTGCCGCTCGCGGCACTTGAGGCGATGTAACGCTCATCGAGCGACCACGCCACTAAAAAGCCTGTCAGCGTCCGCATGAGCTGCCCTGTCTCCGTATACCAAATGCGGACTGTGCCGTCCCACGAGCCAGAGGCGAACGCGCTGCCATCAGGCGACCACGCCACTGAATTCACGCCATCTGTGTGGCTTGCGAGCGCTCGCAGAAGCTGTCCTGTGTCAACTTCCCACACACGAACGACGCCATCAGATGCACCAGAGATGAGAAGACGACCATCAGGCGACCATGCCACTGCATTCACGTCACTCATGTGTTTTCAAGCTGCCTCAAGTTACTCCAAGTGATCTGACCCGATTTTTAGACTATTCAGCTAGAGTCTTGCGCTGCTGCACTGTAAAAGCTGAAATTGCACTTTCATCAACCGATTATGAAGCCAGTGCGTTAAGGACAGTATAGCGCGAGCCTTAAGGCGCGTCAAGCGATCTGTGTCGAAGGTTAATCATTTTCCGGGCTGCTTGCAGGCGACGCCATTTTGCCTTATAATGCGGCGCATGGTCGGCAAGGCTGTTTAGCAGTCAGCAGCAAAGGGTTGCATTTTAGCTATGGATTTCTCTGAGATCAGCGCTCGCTTCCGCAAAAAGCGCGAGGAAAATGCGCCGCCTGCGCCTGCCGAGCGCAATTTTGCCGAAATTCACGCCTTGCGCGCGCGCGTGCTAGGCGTCTTGCTGCGCGATGCGCGTCAGGCGAACAACTTGAGCGCCGCTGAGTTAGCCGCCGCGCTAGGCGAATCGGAAGCGACCGTACAGGCGTGGGAACTCGGCACGGAAGCGCCTAGCCTGCCGCAACTTGAGCTGATCGCCTACCGCCTGAACCTGCCGATCAGCCATTTCTTCGGCACACAGATGCTGGAGCGCAAGCGGCTGCCTGATCTCAGCGTATCGCCGCAGGAATACACGCTCTTGCGGCAGCGCGTGATCGGCATCCGCCTGACCTTAGCGCGTCGCGAAGCGCGTCTGAGCCTTGAAGAGCTAGCGAAGCTGAGCGGCACAGACGCTGAGACGCTGAGCGCCTACGAATTTGGTCAGATACCTGTGCCATTTCCACAGCTGGCTTCGCTGGCGATGGCGCTGCGCAAAGCGCCAAACTATTTTTTGGAGGATATCGGTCAGCTTGGCGCGTGGCTCGCCTTGCAAGAAGCCTACGATCGCTTCTGCGAGCTGCCCGAAGAAATCCGCGCTTTCGTCTCGCAGCCAAACAGCCTGCCATACCTTGAGATCGCGTTGCGGCTGAGCCAACTGCCGCTCAGTGAGCTGCGCGCTGTGGGCGAAAAAATTCTCGATATCACCCTTTAGTGCGAATAGGTTAGGCGCGTGACACCAGAGATCACTTTAGGCACATTTTTGAGCGTGGCGGCGATCAACGCGGCGATTCGCGGCGCAGTGCCGATCATCCTCGGCGCGATGAGCGGCATTGTGAGCGAGCGCTCGGGCATTGTGAATATCGCCATTGAAGGCATGATGCTCTTCGGCGCGTATGGCGCTTTTTACGCCAATGTGGCGCTCAGCCGTCCGAATGTCGCGCCTTTCTTGCAAGAGCAGCCGATCCGTCTTGGACTGTCCATTCTAGCAGCGGCTGCGATCGGCATTGCGTTGGCGATGTTGCATGCTGTGCTATCCATCCGCTTCAAAGTGGATCAGATCATCAGCGGCACGGTCATCAACATCTTCGCGCTCGGCATGACAGGCTATCTGTATGAAGGCGGACAGAACGTGATTGACAGGCTGCCGCCTGTCATCCGCAATCCGTTCGCTACGGAGCAGGGCTTCATCGCCGATCTAGGCGCGATCATCTTCGATAAAGGCATTTTGACTTACACGGCGTTCGCGCTCGTGCCAATTCTGGGCTTCCTGCTCTTCCGCACAACGTGGGGACTGCGCACGCGGTCAGTTGGCGAGAATCCGCGCGCGGCGGATACGCTGGGCGTGAACGTGCATCGCCTGCAATTCACCAACTTGGCGATCAGCGGCATTTTGGCGGGCTTATCGGGCGCAGTGTTGGTGCTGGAAGGCGTCTCGTTTGAGCGCGGCATGAGCAACGGACGTGGCTTCATCGCGCTCGCCGTGATGATCTTCGGCGCATGGCGTCCTTCGCGAGTCTTGTTCGGCGCGTTGCTGTTCGGCTATGCCACTGCGCTGCAGAGCCAGCTGCAATTCGCAGGCGTGCAAATTCCACATCAATTCGTCGCCATGTTGCCGTATGTCTTGACGCTGATCGTGCTGGCAGGCTTCATGGGCAGAGCGCGTCCGCCGGCGCACATCGGCAAGGCTTATGAGACGGAGTGAGCGCCATGACAACTGACGACGTCGTCCTCGAAGTGCAAGGGATCACCAAGCGTTTTCCGGGCGTGCTTGCTAACGATAATGTGAGTTTACGGCTGCATCGCGGCGAGATTTTGGCGCTCTTAGGCGAGAATGGCGCCGGCAAAAGCACGCTGATGAACATCATCTATGGCTTATATCATCCTGACCAAGGCACGATCCGCCTGAACGGTCGCGAGGTGCGCTTCGCCAGTCCGCGCGAGGCGATTCACAGCGGCATCGGCATGGTGCATCAGCATTTCCAGCTGATCCCTGTGCTGAGCGTGGCAGAGAACGTGGTGCTAGGCGAAGAGCAGACGGCTCAGCAAGGCGAGGCGGATGCCGAAGCGACCTTAACGCAGGTGATGCAGGCGCGGCGCGCCATGTTCGACGGCGCGCCTGCCGTGCGCGGCTTGCGGATTTTCTGGGGCATTCTGTGGCGCGCTGCGCTGCCGCTGGTGGCGATCTTGCTCGGCGTGCTGGTCGGTCAGATCGTCTGGCAACTGGTGCTAACCATCGCGACGTATTTAGTGGACGCGCCTGAGTTCGGACGGCAAGCCTTTCAGCGCCTGCCGCTGATCGAGCGCGCCACGACCGTGCTGAGCCGCTTCTATCCTGAAAATCAGCTCGCCACAACGCTCTTGCTATGGCTGCCACTCTTGATCGGCGCCCTGATCGGCGGCGTGAGCATGGTCTCATTATATCGGCATGGCAGGCAGACTTGGCGCGGCGGCGCCGCGCATCGCGACGACTCGCGCATGGCGATGACGGATGCCGCGCTAGACGCCTTGCTCGATCTGTTCAGCACGGTAGGACGCCGTCTCAACCGCGCGCGCGCAGCTAGGCGCGTGCGCGATCTCTCGAAGCGCTTCAACCTAGAAGTCGATCCTGACGCGCTGGTCGAGAAGCTGCCTGTTGGCTTGCAACAGCGCGTCGAGATCGTCAAGGCGCTCTATCGCAAGGCGGATATTTTGATCCTTGACGAGCCGACCGCCGTCTTGACGCCGCAAGAGAGCCGCGAACTGTTCAGCATCATGAAAAATCTGACTGCGCAAGGCGTCTCGATCATCTTCATCACGCACAAACTGAAGGAAGTGCTGGCGGTCGCGGATAACATCGTGGTCATGCGCGGCGGACGCGTGGTCGGCGGCGCGGCGCGCGCTGCGCTGCCAACAGATGATGTTGAAGCGGAACATTTCCTCGCCGCGTTGATGGTCGGGCGCGAAGTGCTGCTGCGCGTGACAAAAGGCGAAGCTATGCCGCGCGAGACCGTCTTGCAAGCGCGCAATTTGCGCGCTTACGACGATCGCGGCGCATTGGCTGTGGACGGAGTCAGTTTTGAAGTGCGCGCAGGCGAAGTGCTGGGCATCGCAGGCGTGCAAGGCAACGGTCAGACGGAGCTGGTGGAAGTGCTGACAGGCTTGCGGCGCGCTGCCAGCGGCGAGATGCTGATTGACGGACAGCCGATCCGCATGGGCGATCCGCGCCGCGTGACCGACTCAGACGTCGCGCATATTCCTGAAGATCGGCAGCGCTATGGCATGGTCAAGCCGTTCTCGGTCGCCGATAACCTGATTCTAAATCGCTACTACCTGCCGCCTGTGGCAGTCTTTCCTACCTTGCGGCAATTGCCGTTCGCTTTCGCGTTGTATGTAGCGCTCTTCGGCGCGGTCGCTTTTGTGCTGAGCAGCGCATGGAACGCGCTCTATCCAAGCCTTGCTGAGAGCCTGCGCCTTGCCGAGCTTGATCCGCGCCGCGAGCCTGCGCCGTTCATCTTGGCGCTGACCGCGAGCTTTGGCTCGGCGTTGCTCAGCTTAGGCGCGGCGCATTTGGTCGGCACGCTCGGCACGCGCCTGTTACGTCGCTTATTGGCACAGCGCGCAGCGCGAGGCGGTCTGCAGCGCGACGATCGCGCCGTGCGTCAAAATGCCGAGCGCCTGATCGCCGAATTCGACATCCGCACGCCATCGCCTGAGACCAGCGCCGGCAGCTTGAGCGGCGGCAATCAACAGAAGATGGTGGTGGCGCGCGAGTTCAGCCGTCCGCCGCGTTTGCTGATCGCCAGCCAGCCGACGCGCGGCATTGACGTCGGCTCGATTGAGTTCATCCATCAGCGCATTGTGCAGCAACGCGACTCAGGCGCGGCGGTCTTGTTGGTCTCGGCTGAGCTGGACGAGATCATGGCGCTCTCAGATCGGATCGCCGTGATGTACAAAGGGCAGATCATCGAGACTTTGCCTGCCAAAGAGGCGACTCGCGAGCAGCTCGGCTTGCTGATGGCAGGCATTCGCCGCGATTGGGAAGCGCCGTGGCGCGCTGTGAAAGCGGTCAGCAGCGCGCAGCCTGAGTCACAGCGCACAAGCGTCTAGCGCAGCAGATCGCGTATGCGCAGCTCAGGCGAGAAGCCGCCAAAACGACC
>DAOTWB010000030.1:0-3389 GCA_034436235.1 Anaerolineae bacterium | reverse complement strand
AACAGCTCGCGCAGATCGTCCGCCGCATCGCGCAGGCGCTGCCGATCTTGCGCGCCGTCGCCGTGCAACTTGCCGACAAACTCAGCCGATTCGCCCAGCAGGCGTATCAGCCGTTCGCGCAGCTCAGCCAGCGCGCCTTCCAACACCACAGCAGGTGAGTTGGGCAAATTCAGGTTAGACATGCTTTGAGTCCTTCGCAGAAGACTTGAAAACTTTCAGAGCGATTGCGCTCAGGTTGCATATGTTTGGCGATGCGCTCAGCAACATAAGGCTTGCTCAGATCGTAGCTGCGATAGCTGCTCTGCTTCAAAATTTTCTCCAGCGCTTCCCATGCATCATCAATGTCATCAGGCTTTTGCAAACGCCTGCTCTGCTGCGCCAAAACAGCTCTCGTCTTCGGATAGGCTTGACTGATCGCTTCAGGATCGCCCAAAAACCACGCCTCTAATTCGCTGATCGCGATACGATTTAAGACCTGAAAAGGCTGCGCTTCAGCCGCTTTGCTGCGGACGACCAAGCCTGTAGTTGCAGCAATTTTCTCTAGTTTTTGCTTCAGCTTGGTGCAGTCGTCTGTGTCGCGATCGAGCAACACAATCACGCGCAATGTCTCGCCATCTCGGATGCGCGCGGCGTAGCCTTTCAAAAGCGTTTTCAGCCGCTTCAGCAGCGTGTATTTGCCTCGAAATGTGCGATATGCAACGTGATATCTAGCGCCAGAACGCAATTGTCCAAGAATTTTTGGCAACAGAAGGCGCACTGCGTTTTTCATAGACTCATCTTCGAGCAGCAGCTCCAAATTCACGACGTCACACCTCATCCTCATGGAGTGGATCGCCGATTGTGAAGAAGCCTAGCGACCACAGCTCGCCCAGTTTAGCGCCCGCCTTGATGTGTTTTTTGATACCACGCATCTCGCTGGCGCGCACGGCGCGCGTGTAGCCGTATCGGTCGCGCGCCAACACCCACACTTCCTCAGGGCGCAGAGCATCCACGAAAAATGGCGAGTGCGTGGTGACCATCAGCTGCATTGCGTCAGTCGCGGCGCGGCATTCATCGGCGAGGATCGGGAGCAGCCGATGATGCAAGTAATTCTCAGGCTCTTCAATGCCGACGAGCGACGGCGGCTGCGGATCGTTCAGCACGATCAGATAGGCGAGCAGCTTGAGCGTGCCATCTGAGGCAAAGCGCGCCAAGATCGGCTCTTGAAAAGGCGCGTCTTTGATCTGCAGCAACAGGCGACCGTCAGGCATGATATCGGCGTCAACGCGCTCAAGACGTGGCACGCGCTCGGTCAGTTTCCGCAAAATTTCGGCTAGGACGTTCGGATGCTGCTCTTTGAGATACTGTATGACGTTCGGTAAGTTGTCGCCTGTTTGCGAGAGTCGTTCCTGCGCGCCTGCTTCTGTGATAGCGCGCGCGCTATCCGCGCTCAGATACGAGAGATACCAGCTGCTGATGAAGCGCCTCAGCGCTGCCACACGCGGATTGCGCGCAAGTTGCCCAAGCGTGTTCACTGCCAGCAGCTCAGGCGACTCAAGCCGTTCTTCCCTGCGCTCGTCGCCTTCTTCTGGCTGCTCGCCGCTGATGACGCTGCCTTGTCCATCTTGGAAATCGAGAAACCTGAAAGGACGACCATGACTGCCGCGCCGCCATTGCAACCATTCCTCTGCCACGAACGGACGATTATCGCGCTCATCAATCTTCAAGTGGTAAGTGATGCGCGGCGATTTGCTATGCTCGCGATAGACCAATTCGATCTCAATTGGCTCTCGGCTGCCGCGGCTGCGCAACTCGCGAAAGCGTCCGCGCTTATCCCATGCTTTTCGCAAGCCTGCCTGAAAACACTCGGCGAGAAACGCGAAGACATCGAACAGCGTGGATTTGCCGCTGCCGTTAGCGCCTAGAAGCACAGTCAGCGGCTCAGTTTCCAAAGTTACATCGCGCAGCGCTCGGTAATTTTTGACCGTGATCTTCTCAATACGCGGCGTTTGTGCCTCAGACATTTTCACATCCTCTCAGCGCAATGTGCCGAGCTCCGCTTCAAGCGCGGTGAGCGCCTGCTCGCGCTGCGCCAGCTCCGCTCGCAGCGCGTCGGCTTGCGCCAGCTGCGACTCGACCATGCGCAGGAATGGCGCCACAGCGTCCTGCCGCAAGCGCTCTCCATAGGCAATTTGCTCAGCAGCAGCCTTGCTCAGCGCGTCCTGATAGGCGCGCCGCACGGCATCCATGCGGCGCGCGTAGGCATTCGCCATGAGCGCGCCGCGCAACGGCATGACGCTCATGCCGCCGATGATCAGTGCCAGCACCATCAGCACTGAGAGCAGCCAGACGCCTGCCTCAGCGCCTGTAGCAGCCGCTGTGACTATCAAAAAGCCGCCGATCAGCAGCACGATCAGCACGTAGGCGCTCAGCGTCACAATTGTATTGCGCACAGCGTCATCAATTGTCTTGAACTCAGTTGTACGCGCTTCATCCAGAAGACGCTGCAACGCGTCGCGTCCTGTCTTCAAAATCGTGCGGTCGTAACTCTGTGGCGCGCTCAGCGTGCCGATCACTTTCGCCTGCAACGCGTTCGGCAGACGTTCCAACTCTTGCCTAGTGTAAAGGACAAGGTCTTCCACGTCGCGGATGTCGCGTCCTTCAAGACGCGGCGCAAGACGGTCGGTGATGACAGGAATCTGCGCAAGCGGCGCATCAACCTTGTGCTGCGCGAAGGCGTTCTGAGCGTGTGTGGCTGCGCCGAGGCGCCGAAACAAGCGCGCCACGCCGATCACTTCGCCAAGTCCGCCGAAGGCGAGCGAGAACGCCTTGCTCCAACGGAACACGTCGCGAATTGCCGCCTGACCGCGCTGAATCGCCTCGTTGAATTGCGCGTCAATCTCGGCGGCGATCGCTTTGACAGTCGCTTCCTGCTCGCGGACTGAGGCTTCAATCTGTCCGCGCACGTTGGCTGCTGAGCGGCGATATTCAGCCAGTGCGTCCTGCTGCGCAGCCAGTTGCGCGTTGGCAGCGCTCATCACGTTGCGCATGATGTGCTGCGGCGTCTCTAATTTTTGGCGCACGCGCTCTGCATCATCAAGGACGCGCTCAAAATACGCTTCGATCTGATCGAAGCCGCTCGCGCGCCACTTTGCTTCGTCGCGCGGCGTGCTGCGCGCTGCCTCGCTCGCCCATTTTGCCGAGACCAACCAGACTTGCGGCGTCTCGCCAAGCGCCAACTTGCCTTGTTCCATCACGAAGGCGCGCACAGCTTCGCGCTCGCTCGGCTCGATCAGGTCAATTTGGTTGACGACGGCGATCAGGCGCTTGCCGTAGGCGCGCAACTTCTGCATGTCGCTCAAGCTGCTGGCAGACATCGCTTGCGTCGCCAACATGACCAACAGCACCAG
>DAOTWB010000029.1:0-4072 GCA_034436235.1 Anaerolineae bacterium | reverse complement strand
TCTGGGCGCTCAATCTGCGCACGCTTGAATACGAGCCGCCGCAGAAAGTGCGCTTCGAAAGCGTGGACAAGCATCGCAAGATCGCGGATACAGGCGCGCGCATCAAAGCGCTCATCACCGAGACGGATCGTGCAGGCATCTATTTGTGGCACTTGCACGCTTTCTATCTGAGCTACGCAGCAGCCATGCTCGGCGAGATCGCCGACGATATCGCCAGCATTGATAACGCTAATAAGTGGGGCTTCAATCACGAGCTGGGCGCTTTTGAGATTTGGGACGCTATCGGCGTGCGCGAGAGCGTAGCGCGCATGAAAGCTGACGGCTACAACGTGCCTGCTTGGGTAGATGAGATGCTCGCCAATGGTTGCGAGACATTCTATCAGCGCGACGCCAGCGGCGCGGTCGCAGGCATCTACAATCCGCAGCGCAAGGCATACGATGCTGTCCTGCCCGATAAGAACATCGTGATGCTGCACCAATTGCGCGCCGCCGGCAAAGTGGTGGAAGAGAACAGCAGCGCCGCGCTCTTCGACATGGGCGACCGCATCTGCTTGGTAGAATTTCACACGAAGGCGAACGCGCTCGATAACGACATCTTCGCGCTGATTCAGCGCGCGCTTGAGCGCATGGATCGCGGCGAATTCGACGGCATGGTCATCGGCAATCAAGGCGATTACTTCTCGGCAGGCGCCAATCTGTTCATCATGGCGATGGCAGCGCAGAACAAGCAGTACGCTGAGATCGAACAGATGATCACAGGCGGTCAGCAGCTGATGCAGACCATGCGCTACTTTCCGAAGCCGATTGTGACCGCGCCATTCGGCGTGACGGTTGGCGGCGGCGCTGAGATCACGATGACGGGCGCGCGCGTGGTGGCTCACGCCGAGCTGTACATCGGTCTGGTCGAGGTCGGAGTTGGTTTGATACCGGCGTGGTGCGGCACAAAAGAGATGGTCAAGCGCATTATCACGCCTGCCATGCAGATTCAAAACGCCGATCCGCTGCCGCCGCTGCAAAAAGCCTTTGAGCAGCTGGCGCTGGCGAAGACGAGCAACAGCGCGATGGAAGCGCGCGAGATGGGCTTCTTGCGCAGCGTGGATCGCATTGTCATGGATCGCGCGCGGCTGTTGGCAGAGGCGAAGCGCACGGTTTTGGAGCTTCTGGAACACGGTTATGTGCCGACGCCGCCGCATAAGCTCTACGCGGCAGGGCGCGATGCCAAGGCGGCGCTGCACATGGCGATCTACCAGCTGCATCAGGGCAAATACGCCAGCGATCACGACGCTAAGTTGGCAAAGCACTTGGCGCACATCCTGTGCGGCGGCGATTTGAGCGCGCCTGCCTGGATTGACGAGCAACACTTCCTCGATCTGGAGCGCGAGGCGATCCTCAGCTTGCTGGGCGAGCCGAAGACGCTTGAGCGCATCCAGCACATGCTGACCACTGGCAAGCCGCTGCGCAACTGAGCGTATCTGACAAGGATCGGCGCGCCGATCCTTGTCATTTTTACGTTTCGGACGCCGAATGCGGTAAACTCATCTCAACGTGAGCGAGCGCCACAAGGAGCGCAACCGTGAAAGGCTGTCTATCGCCGTTTAACTTCATCTTCCGCCAAATTCGCCCCAACCTGATCTTTATCGTCGTGATCATCGGCTTGTGTATGGCTGCCTCGTTCGCCGTGCCGAACTTCTTCAATCAACTGCTATCGGCTGCGCGGCAGGCAGGCTACAGCGTCTACACTTTTGTCTCTCAGATCACGGGCAATCCAAGCCTGAAGCTGATCACCTACGAAGTGGTGATCAGCGCCAAAGTGAGCGTCGAGCGCGACATGGGCTTCCTTGCGCTGTTCTACGGCGAGCGCGCTGAGGTGACGAGCGAAGTGCGCGTGGCGCTCGGCGCTGACCTGCAGACGCGGCAAGTTGGCGTGTTGAGCTGCGAGATCAACACGGATACGATGCGCATCGAAGGCAGGCGCGCGCTCTTTGCAGGCACCGCCTTCGATCCTCAGCAGATCAGGCAGGCCGCTTTCCGCTTTTTCAAGGAAGAGGCAGCGCGACAAGCATTAGCGCGTCATTGGCAGGACGCGCGCGTGCGCCTAGAAGAACAATTCATCAGCCGCGTGCTTGGCTTCGAAGTGCCTGAGCAGCCGACGCTCACAAGCTGCCCTGCCGATTTCAATCCTGCGCCGACTGCCACGCCGAGTCCGTAGAGCAGTGCGATGGGGAAGCCGCCTGTCGAGTATCGTTGGGCATTGGATGCCGACGATCAGCCCGTGCCGATCACTTTGGCGCAGCGCGGCGCGCGCTACACTTGTCCGCTGTGCCGCAATACCATGATCGCGCGGCTTGGCACGCAAGTGCAGCATCACTTCAGCCATCTCGCCGCCAATGTGTGCGATTCTGAGGCGGTCAGCATTGCGGCGCTGCGCCATTGGCTTGCGCTGCACTTCGACCGCGCCATCAACGCGCGGTGCGCCTTGCCGTTCACGTGGCAGTGCGCGCTATGTGGTCAAATGCACACACAAGACCTGCTGGAGAACGTCTTGCACGCCTTGGAAGACCTGCTGAACGCGACTGAGAGTCCTGATGTGCACTTGACGGACGCCGAAGGCGTTGAGCGCGCTGCGTTCTACATTCTGGGCAAGGATGCGCCATTGCCTGAGCGCCTGCAAGAATCTGTTGGGCAAGGGCGCTTCGCTTTCACGCTCTCAGCGGCGCTTTTGCCTGAGTCGGACGATTTTGCCGCGTTTTTGGCGGCGCTCAAACCATTCGCCGCGCCGTGTCCGCTCTGGGATCAAACGGATGTGGTGCGCCAACCTGAGCGCTTGCGCCGCTTGCTGCTCAACCTTGCGCAGCGTCCGCCGTTCTATTTCGTCGGCGCGGTCGAGACGATTGATGGCTTGGCGGATGTGGTGCGCGTCGGTCGCTACAAGGTCTGGGCTGCGTTGCCATTTTGGTTGCGCGTCGTCGGCGGCACGCTCAATCGCCTTGCACCTGATGTTGAAATTTTCTTACAAAATTGGAAGCAGCCTGATGGTGGTGTAATTTATCTCTATTATGTTAAAATTAGAAACACGCGAGCGATTGCGCTGCGCCGCTATCCGCAGCACAGCGTGCCGAGCCTTCATGTGGATGATCGCTATCGGCTGCTGCGCTTCACGGCGCTCGAAATGGCGCGCGAACTTGTCGCTAACTAGCAGTTGCGCTATTTGCCTGTGAGCTACCATGTCTAAATCGCCTCTCGCCATGCGCGTGCTGAGCGCACGTGCGCTCGCTGCCTTGATTGAAACAACGCCTGAAGGTTTTTTTCACATCAGCCTGCTGGACGATGCGCGCCTTGGCGCAGGCGACCGCGCCGCTGCTATTGAAGGCGCGCTGCGCGCAGGCAGCGTCGCACGCGCAGGCGACTACCTATACGATCCTGAGCGCTTGACCGCGGCGCAAGTGCGTGAATTCTCTCAGGTCTACGACGGCGCGCTGCCTGTGCTGAAAAATGACGGCACGCCTGCTGTGCGTCCGCTGCGCGAGCGCTTTGCACAGCGCGAGCTGCAGCTCAATCGGCTCAGAATGCCTGAGTGCCGTCAACTGATAGCGCGTTTTGACGGCACGCTCGGCTATTTTTCGATCAAAACGCTGTGCCGCACGCTCAACGAAGGCATGGCGCTGCGACTCTTGCTCAGTGAACACCTGCTCAAACAGATGGACGATTATGTCTTCGATCCGCTGCGCATCACGCGACCGAGCTTAGAGCTGATCCTTGACCGCCAAACGTGGCACAAAGCGCGCCAAGAGCTGCTGACGCTGGTCGCGGCGCAGACGGGACAGACCATGTTGCGCCCTGATTTGGTCGAGCGCTATGGCATGAAGACTGTGCAACGCGCCGTGACGAACGGCGACTTGGTCGCGTTCACGGTCAAGGCGCCGCTCGGCGAGACCGTCTGGCTGCGCCTCGCCGAGTCCGATCCGCAAGCGGCACTGGCTGCGGCGCAAGCAGCCGTCATGCCCAAAGATGAAGATTGGCAAGCGGCGCTCGATCATTGCGGCGACGTGCTGCGCCAGCCCAATCACGACGG
>DAOTWB010000028.1:0-12824 GCA_034436235.1 Anaerolineae bacterium | reverse complement strand
CATCGCTGAGCGGACGTCCGTCGCTGCCGCTCAAGCGCAATATCGGTCTGAGTGTCGGCGCGCGAGTCAGCGTCAAGGTCGGGCTGGGCGTCGGCGTGTTGGTCAAGGTGAATGTCGGCGTCAAGGTCGGGCTAGGCGTCGTTGTTGGCGAGTTGGTGACGGTCGGCGTGCTAGTCGGCGTGGCAGTCGGCGTATTCGTCAATGTCGGCGTCGCCGTAGCCGTGGCAGTTGGCGTGCTAGTGGCAGTCGGTGTGTTAGTCGCCGTGGCGGTCGGCGTATTTGTTGATGTCGGCGTGCGCGTCGCAGTGGCGGTCGGCGTATTCGTCAATGTCGGCGTCGCCGTGAAGGTCGCGGTCGGCGTTGAGGTGAAGGTCGCAGTTGGAGTCGGCGTGTTGGTCGGCGTCGGAGTCGGAGTTGGAGTCGGCGGAATTTGGTCAGCTTCGATGCTGCGCAGTTGCGCGGGCGTGAATCCGCCGCAAGTCACAGCGGATGCAGGCAGCCAAGCGTTGCGATGTTCTTCAGGCGCGGCAAGGCGTAGCCATTGCGCGCTGCTGTCGCGGCGGTCAGGGCTGTAGAGCGTGCCGCGTTGTGCCACATCGAGCGTGGCGAGAATCGGATAGACTTCGCTGGGTCCGCTGTGCAGAGCAGGATTCGAAATGTCGCCGCGCAGCCGGCAAGCAGGCTCGGTCACGTCAAGGCGGCGCTCAGCGGTCACAGTCTGTCCGTCGTCGCCGCGCACGACGAGCCGCAAGATCACTGTGCCGAACGGCATGATGGACGTTGTGTTGCTGGTCTTGGCGGCTTGATCAGGGAACGCTTGCGGCGCAGGGCGGCCTGAGTCGATCACTTCAAGCGTGATCGCTTGCGCGTTCTCGATCTGCCATGAGAAGCTGAGCGGCTGTTCTACATTGCGTATCAGCGACGTCGGCTGTGTGGTGAAAGCGATCACGTTCGCGGCGCGCGGACGCGCTAACAGCACCACTAAGACGATCAGCGCTATGAGCAACATGCCGACAAGCGCGCTGCTGAACAGACTGCTCAGGACAGGCTTCACAATTGCCACGCCTGGCACAGTTGCAAGGAATTTCGACTGATCTTGCGCTTGCACGATCACATCGAAAGGCACGCGCTGCGCGCCGCCGAGCAGGCTGCGCGTCTTGGCGCGCATGTAGCCGCGCACGCGCTGCCGCTCGCCAGGCGCCAACGTGACTGCCGCAGGCTGAATATCGAATTCCAAAGCATCGTTTGCAGCTTTGCCGAAGAGCGCAATTGGCAACGGCGCGCTGCCTTGATTTTGCACGTAGAGATCGAATGGCGTTGGCAGCTCAACTTCACTGCGCACCAGCGCCATGCCGAAGCCGCTATAGGCGCGCACAGTGAGCGTGAACGACACGGTCATGTGTTGATCGGGCGCGTTTTTGGCGCGCACAGTCACGCGGATTGGATAGTCGCCAGGGCGCGTATCGCTGCGGCGCAACGGCTTGAAATTCAGGGTGACCGTGGCGGACTCATCAGGGCGCACTTCCAGCTCAGGGCGATCTACGCGCACCCATTCGCGCGGCACGCCTTCCACTTCAACGGTGTAGCGCTCGTTCTCCTTGCCCAAGTTGTGGACGATCAGCGCGGTCTGGACGTGCGCGCCAGGCGTGACAGGCATGTGTGGCGCTTCCAGCTCAACCTGGAAAGTAGCACCTGCAACTTGGACGTGCTGCGTAGTCGCCAGCGCGCTGACAGGCTGCGTCGGCACGTCGTCTTGCAAGGGCAAGAAGATCAGGCGCAGGTCGCCGATTTGAATTTCCTCGCCGCCGCGCAGGATGACAGGCTCTTCAGGCTTGATGCGCTCGCCATCCACGTAAGTGCCGTTGCCCGAATCTTTATCGCGCAGCACAACCTGTCCATTTTCGTAGGAGATGGTGATGTGATAGCGCGACACGGAAGTGGCATCGAGCGTGATATCGTTGCCCGTCGAGCGTCCGATAGCCACGATCTGCTTCTCAAGCCGATAACTCTCCGATGGTCCGTTGGGCCAGTAGACATCTAATCTGCCGTACATCATCGCGCCGCATCCTCCAAAATGCAGATTCAGTCTACCACTAAATCGCCAAAATCGGCAATGCAAGCCGATCCGCACGCTTTGCCAGATGTGGATAACTTGTGGATAAGTTGTGGATAACTCAGCCTGAAATGTGGATAACTTTTTCGGTAAGCGGCGCGCTCATACAGCCGCTGTTGATAGTGTTGATAACTGCCTGAGTTATCCACAGCTCAAATGTTGATAAGTATACTTTTGTAAGCCGCGCCGAAACGCCATATATAGGCTTTGCGACTTGTCATATATGCCATATATGGCGCTTTAGCACACTTGTGCGCCATTTCAGGGCGAGTTATCCACATATCCACAGGCGCTACTACTGCTTCTGAGATCAGAGAAGACTCTTGTGTATAAGTCTTGCGTGGCGCGCCGCCGCTGCGCTGAGCTGTAAAAAGTTGTAAAGAACCTGTAAAAAGCGCGTGCGGCGGAAACAAATCGGGAAAAGCGCGCGTCATTCTCTGTATAATCTGAGCGTGCCGTAGGCTTTGTTGAGGACGCGCAATGCCCGAGAAAAATACACTCTCTATCAACCGTAGCGAGATAGATAGCCGCGATCCGACCTTGCGTGTGCAGCCCGATAACGGCGCGCCGTTCACGGCGCTCGTCGTGCAGCGCACGCTGAACATCGGCAGCGAGCCGAGCCAAGATATTCCGATTCAAGCGGCAGGCATCGCCACGCGCCATGCGCGCCTGCTGCAAGAAGGCACGACGTACCGCATCTTCGACCTGACTAGCGGCGGCGTGTTGGTCAACAATCAGCCTGTGGAAGGCAGCTGGCTGCTGCGCGACGGCGACATCATCCGCCTGCAAGACCGCTCGGGCAGCGGCGCGACGCTCATCTTCTCCAATCCCGTTGAGCGCGCGCTGAGCAGCGAGTCAATCGGACGCACGTACCCGCTCGATGTCTCGCCGTGCATCATCGGGCGCGATCCAGAGGCGAATATTCACCTGAGTTCGCTCGCCGTCTCGTGGCATCACGCCATCATCACGCGGCAAGGCACAGCGCACGTCATTGCCGATAACAACAGCGTGAATGGCACGTTTGTGAACGATAGAAAGTTGAGCGCGCCGCATCGCTTGAGCGTGGACGACGTGATCCGCATTGATCAAGCGCTTTTCGTCTACAACGGCAAAGGCTTGGCGCGCTTGGCAGCTGCGCAAAAGCTGGAAATTGACGCTTACAACCTTGAAGTGACCTACCGCACAGGCTTGTTCAGGCGCGTGACGCTCAACACCATGCGCGATGTCTCAATCGCCGTGCAGCCGCGCGAGTTTGTGGCGATCATCGGCGGCAGCGGCTCGGGCAAATCCACGCTGCTGCGCACGCTGAACGGCGCGCAGCCTGCCACTAGCGGCAAGGTGCTGATCAACGGCGACGACCTGTATCAAAACTACGAGATTTATCAGCCGATCATCGGCTATGTGCCGCAGACCGATATCGTGCAGGACTCGCTCACGGTCTACCAGACGCTGTACTACGGCGCCAAGCTGCGCTTCCCGAACGAGCCGACTGAGTCGCGGCAACAGCGCATTCAGAAAGTGCTGGAAGCGCTGGAACTGACCGACTTTCGCGACCGCTTGGTCGGACGGCTGAGCGGCGGACAGCGCAAGCGCGTCAGCATCGCCCTAGAGCTGATGGCTGAGCCGATCTTGCTCTTCATGGATGAGCCATCGAGCGGACTCGATCCAGGCTTGGATAAATCTATGATGCTCACGCTGCGCCGTCTGGCAGATCGCGGTCACATCGTGATCGTCGTCACGCACACCACGCTCAACATTGACCTGTGCGATCATGTCGCGCTGATGTCGCGCGGCTATTTGACTTACTTCGGTCCGCCCAAGCAGGCGCTCAAGTTCTTCAACGCGCGCGACTACTCGGAAATCTACAACAAGGTCACGCTGCCGCCAGAGACGGCGCAAGCGGTCGGCGATACTTTGATCTTCTCGCCTGCTTCATCGCGCGTTGTGGCAGGCGCCAAAGCTAGTCCGCAGGATGCGGCGCGCCAGTGGACGGAGAAATATCGCCAGACGCCTGAGCATGAGAAGTTCGTGGTCGAGCGCTTGAAAGTGCATGGACAGAGCGTGAAGAACTCGGCACTGACCAATCAAAAGTTGCGCCGTGTACGGCGCGGCTCGCTGTTGCAGCAGGCGCGCACGCTGACCGAGCGCACGGTCGCGCTTGTGCGGCGCGATCTGCGCACGATCATCGCCTTGATGTTAGTGCTGCCGCTCGTAGCGCTCTTCCTCGGCTTGATCAGCTACGATAGCGTGGAAGGCGGACGCGGACGTATGTTGGTCAGCCGCGGCAGCCCGCGCGATTACGCCATTTTGATGGATCAGGTGCCGCTGCAATCCGTCGCGCCTGTCTCAGCCGCTGAAGGCATGGAGTCTGAGCCTGAAGCTGAGAGCAGCGCGCGCCGCAGCGCGCCGACGGTCAGCGCGGTCGGCATGTTTGTGCCTGCCTCAGAGGCAGAGCGCGTACTGTTCATCTTGGCATTGGCGGTCGCGTTGTTCGGCGTGTTCGCCTCTGCCTACGTGATCGTGGTGGAGAAGAGCCTGTTCCTGCGCGAGCGCATGGTGAACTTGCGCATCACAGCCTATCTCGCCTCAAAGTTCCTTGTGTACGGCGCGTTGGCGGTCGTCAGTTGCGTCTTGGCGCTCGCGTTCTTCGCGCTTGGCGTGGAGCTGCCTGCGCAAGGCATTCTGATGAACGGCGCGCTTGAATTGCTGATCACGATGGCGCTGACGGCGCTGGCAGGCGTCAGCATTGGGCTGCTGATCTCAGCGCTCAATCGGCAGGTGAACGCGGTCACCTACCTCGTCTTGGCAGTGCTATTCGTGCAAATTCTCTTCCCGGGCGTGCTGTTCAAGATGGAAGGCGCGCTAGAGCCGCTCTCGCGGCTGACCGTGACGCGCTGGGCGCTTGAAGCGCTGGGCGGCACTGCCGATATGCTGGAGCGCAACGCTGAAGGACGTATCGTCGTGGCAGCGCAGGCGGTCAATCCGAAAACGAATCGTCCGCTGCCGAACGCGCCGCTCACGCGCCAATTTTTCCCGGCGCCGCCTGCCCTGAGCGTGCGCTACGCGACCGATGCAGGCGAGCTGGCGACGCGCTGGCTGGCGCTGATCGGCTTCTCGGTCGTCTTCTTGGCGCTGAGCCATATCGCGCTGCGCCGCAATGAACCGTTTTAGTGCGCACGTGCGCCGTCTTGTGAAAGGATAGAGCATGATGAAACGTAATGCACTCCTCGCTCTGCTGCTGGCAATTGCCGTGCTGTTCGGCATGTCCATGAGCTTGCCGAGCGATGTCTCGGCAGAGCCGCCTGCGCAAGGCACGCCGACGCCAGGCGGCATTCAGATCGAGCCTGAGACGCCGACGCCTGCGCCGCCCGTGCCGACTCTGAAGCCGCCCGACGATGCTTTCGGCGGCGCGCCGCCCAGCTTCAGACCGCCGCCGACGCTCGACGAACTGATCGCGCAATTCCCTGACCTGAAGCCTTACATTGACCAAGTGCGCGAGCTTGACCTGGGCGACCTTGACCTTGCCGAGCTGTACCGCCGCATCTTCCAAATCTACGATGCGCGCGGCGCAACCGGCGTCGCCACGTTTTTGAGAGATAGCGGCATTTTGGAGAAACTGAACATTCCGCTCAGCTACCTCGACCTGCTGATCGCTTTCGATCAGGGCGGCATGGAAGCGGTGGAAGAGCTGGCGCGCACGCGCCGCCTGATCAACGAAGAAGATGAGCTGGTCGCCTACTTGCTGGTGGACGATCCTGCCAATGTTGAGGCGCTGCGCAAAGACCTCGAAGAGAACTTCGGCGTCAGCTTCTACGGCTTCGACCTGACCACTGAAGAGGTCGAGATCGGCATTCCGCTGGCGCTCTTGGCGCAGTATCAGACGCCCGGCTCGTTGCTCGCTTACTTGGTGGCGCTGGGCAACGCTGAGCATGTGGTCAGTTGGCGGCTGCCCATTCCGTCGGTCACGGGCGGCTTACGCTTACAGCGCGGCAACAGTCCAATCGCGCAGACCATCGGCGCGGACGCTTGGCACGCGGCGGGCATCACGGGCAAAGGCGTGCGCGTCGGCATTGTGGACTTAGGTTTCGGCGGCGTCAAGCGGTTGCTGGGCAGGGAACTGCCTGCGACGGTCAAGACGAATATCTCGATTGATCGCATGGATCGTCAGGAAGAGAATCACGGGACGGCGGTGGCGGCAGTGGTGCATCGCGTGGCGCCGGATGCCGAACTCTACCTCGCCTTTGAAGATAACAGCGCGCAAGGCTTTGCCAATGTGCTGCAATGGCTGGAAGATAACAAGGTGCAAGTGGTCAACTACTCGGTCTCACAGTTGGTTGGACCGCGCGACGGCTCGTCGTACAGCGCGCAGCTGGTGGAGCTGTTCATGCGGCGCACAGGCGCGCTGTGGATCAACTCAGCGGGCAACTACGCGCAATCGCACACGGTCTTCAAGTTCAATCCGGGCGAAAAAGGCATTCATTTCTACAGCCGCGATCGCAACGTGCTGCCTTTCATGACTTTCGCGCCCGTCACCACAGTCGCCATGAATTGGAATGGCAACTGGCAAGGCGGCGAGAACACTGAATACATCTTCGTTGTGCTGGATAAGGACGGCAACGAAGTGGCTGTGGCAGCTGAGCAGCGGCGCGGACGTCGCAATCACTACCCGTTCCAGATCGTCAGCTTCCGCAGCCGTCCGGGCGAGATTTATTACCTCGTAGTGGCGCGTACGCGCGGCACTGCGCAGAACATCATTGACATCATCATCCCGAATAGCGAGCTGGCGCCTTGGGCAAAAGTGCCGCAGTACAGCATCGCTGCGCCCGGCGATTCGGCGGGCGTGCTGACCGTCGGCGCGACTGACTTGCGCGGACGCCAGATCGAAGAATACAGCTCGCAGGGTCCGACGCAAGATGATCGGCTGAAGCCTGATCTCTCAGCGCCGACCAATGAGATCGTGCCAGGCTACGATCGCGGCTTCAGCGGCACATCGGGCGCGGCGCCTGTGGTGGCAGGCGCCGCTGCGCTCGTCTTGCAGGCGAATCCGAGCTTGAGCAACGCGCAGCTGAAAGCGTTCCTGATGCAGAGCGTGATCGATCTGGGCGATAAAGGCGCGGACGTCGTCTATGGCGCAGGGCGCTTGATGCTGCCGCAGCCTGACAAGGTGAATCCTGATGAAGGCAACGTGCTGGGCGATGGTGAGACTGAGCTTGGCGCTGACGAAGTGAGGGCTGAAGTGACTGACGTGAAGACGCAGTTCAACGTCAAGGTGCGCGGCATTGTCGGCATGAACATCAACACATCCTTCACGCTGCAGAACTTCACAGGCAAGCAGCTGGCTGTGGTGGCGATCTTCACAGACCTGAACGGCGACGCGCTGCCTACCGCGTTGGAAGACTACGAGCTGTTCGATACGATTGCCACAGGTCGCCTTGTTCAAGTGCGCGGCAGAAATAACCGCTTCGAAGGCGTGAGTTTGTTCATTCCGAACACTGCTTTCCGCAATGTGACCGAGTCGCGCATTCAGTTCTTCATCGCCATCTACGATCTGACCAATGAGGATGACGCGCCGCTGCTCGGCACAAGCGAGCCAGTGACACTGCGCCTGCGCCGTTGAGCGCTCAACAGATGTAGATCACAGGCTGATGGCGCTCAGATCGCAGCGGTCTGAGCGCCGTCTATTGGCAGGCTGCACATTGACGTGGTATTCTGGCACTGTACAAGATATCATAAAAAGCACGTTAAGTTAGGGCTGAAAGGACTTCACCTTAAGGCATGGCAAAGTATATTGCACGTCGTTTCGTGCAGGCGATTCCCACGCTCTTCCTGATCACGGTTCTCTCGTTCATGATCGTCTCGCTGGCGCCAGGCGGTCCGACGGCGAGCCTGCTGTTGGATCCGAATTTGACGCCGCAAGATCGGGTGCGCATTGCAGAGCAGCTGGGCGTGAACGATCCGTGGCCGATCCAGTACTTGCGTTGGCTGATCGGCGATGACTGGGAATGGCGCATCCGCGATAACAGCGGCGAGCTGAAGCCGGGCAACCGCTTGGGCATTCTGCGCCTCGATTTCGGCTATTCCTTTGTGGCGAATCGGCGCGTGTTGGACCTGTTTGCCGAGCGGCTGGGCGCGACGCTTGAGCTGGGCATCTCGGCGCTGCTCTTCGCGCTGCTCTTGGGCGTGCCGATTGGCATTCTCTCGGCAGTGGTGCGCGGCAGCCTATTCGATAATAGTATGCGCGTCTTGGCGGTCATCATCAACGCAGTGCCGAACTTCTGGCTAGGGTTGATGCTGATCTTGCTCTTTGGCGTGATCATCAAAGGTCCGGACGGCAGAGGCTTGCTGCCGATGGGCAGCCGCTGCCCGACGACCTTGGCAACTTGTCCGCCGTTGCACGAGCGGCTGAACCATTTGATCCTGCCGATGGTCGTGTTGGGCGGCGGCGGCTTGGCGGGCTACTCGCGCTACTTGCGCGCCTCGATGCTGGATGTGATCGGGCAGGATTACATCCGCACGGCGCGCGCCAAAGGCTTGAAAGATCGGACGGTGTGGTTTGCGCACGGCGCGCGCAACGCGCTGATTCCGCTCGCCACCTTTCTCGGGCCGGCTATTGCAGGAGTCTGGGGCGGCGCGTTCATCACAGAGCAGATTTTCTCGTGGCCCGGCATCGGTCGCCTGACCTTACAATCGCTGACGGCGCTCGATTATCCGATGATCATGGCGGTCACGGTTTTCTCAGCAGTGGCGACCATCCTGGGCTTCATCATCTCCGATATTCTGTACGCGCTGATCGATCCGCGCATTCGCTTCAATTAAAGGATTTACGGAAATGGCAGTACGTACAGGTGTCGTCAAACTGAAAGATCAAGAAGACGAGAAGTATTACGCAGGACTCTCGCTCTTGCAATTGGCGTTGCGTCGCTTGCGCCGCGATACGCTGACCTTGATCGCGATGGCGGTCGTCTTGATCTTGGTGCTGCTGGCGATCTTCGCGCCTGTCATCGAGCAGAACATCTTGAATGTCAGCTACTCGCGCACTGATCCGAACAACGCCTTTTTGCCGCCCGGCGGCACGGCGCGCTTGGTCTACCTGCCCGATCATCGCTACCGCTCGCAAGGCTTGAACGTGGTGGTGATGTTTGACCGCGGCGCCGGCGGACGTGAGGTCGGCGAGGCGCACGTGGAAGTGCAAGCGCGCCAACTGACCACCAAAGAAGGCATGGCGAATATGTTCGTGGCGCACGCCAGCTTTGGGGCGCCCAGCTTCTCAGTCTTCTTGGACGATCAGACGCGCCCATTCGCGGCGCGCGTTGGCGTCAACAGCATCAGCAATCTGCTCGAAATTCCCGTCGGCAAGCATACGCTGACCTTCCGACGCGGCACGAGCACTGAAGGCGACGTGTTGGCGACGCTCGACGTGGAGATCGCGCCTGAGACGCTCACCACAGCGGTCTTGTTCGGACGTTTGGAAGGCGAAGGCGAGGCGGCGCTGCAGGCGAAGGCGTTCAGCGTGAACAGCCGCGATTTGGCTGAAGAGACGGCGCGTCTGCACGTGATTCACACCTCGCTGAGCGCGCCGCGCGCGGTCAATGTGCGCATCTTGGATCAGGTGCGCATCCCTGAGATCAAATTCGGCGAAGATGGCTCCACAGTGGTAGAGCGCGGCTTGTTCACCACAGGTGTCTCGGCGATGGACGCGCGCACGTACGTGCTTGGCACGGACGATCTGGGACGCGACCATCTGGCGCGCTTGCTCTACGCAGGGCAGATTTCGCTGAGCATTGCTTTTGCCGCCGCGATCATCTCGATCTTGATCGGCGTCAGCATCGGCATCATCGCAGGTTTCTACGGCGGATTGATTGACGATGTGGTCAACTTGACCATCGCCACGATCAGCTCTCTGCCGACATTGCTCATCCTGCTGATCTTGGTGGCGCTGCTCAATCCCGGACCTGAAGTGCTGGTCTTGGTGCTAGGCTTTTTGGGCTGGTTCGGCATTTGCCGTCTGGTGCGCGGCGAGACGCTCTCGATCCGCGCGCGCGAGTACATCGTCAGCGCACGCGCGATCGGCGCGCCTGTCAGCCGTATCATGTTCGTGCATGTGCTGCCAAACTTGCTCTCAGTGGTGATCGTGGCGCTGGCGCTGGACATTGGCAACTTGATCTTGGTCGAGTCGGCGCTCAGCTTCCTCGGCTTCGGCATCAAGCCGCCAGCTGCCAGCTGGGGCAACATGCTCTCGAACGCGCAGACCTTCTTCACCAAAGGCGTGCATCTGGTCATCTTCCCTGGCTTGATGATCAGCATCACGGTGTTGTGCCTGTACATCATCGGCGATGGACTGCGCGACGCTTTTGATCCAACTTTGAAGCGCTGAGAGCGCGCTGAAAATGTGAGATGGCGCGATCTGCTGCACGGATCGCGCCACGCGCTGCGCTCAACGCGCCTTGTAATCTCGGCTGACGCCTGTCAAGTCGTCAAGGCGTTGCATCTCTTCTTCGGTCAGCCGCTCGCCAAGCGCACCAAGCGACTCCTCAAGCTGCGCGACCGTGTTAGCGCCTACAATCGGCGCGGTGATGAACGACAGGCTGAACTGCCAAGCCAATGCCATCTGCGCGATGCTCTTGCCGCGCGCGGCGCCCATCTCGCGCAGCGCTTCAATCACGGCGAAGCCTTGCTCGGTCATCCAGCGCGCCGCGCCGCCGCCGCGGCTGCCTTCAGGCACGCCGCCTTCGCGCGTATATTTGCCCGTCAGGAAGCCGCCTGCCAATGGACTGTATGGAATGACGGCGATACCTTCCTCAAGGCACAGCTGCGCCAGCTCAGGCTCCACCTCGCGCCGATTCAGCAAGTGGAAGTGCGGTTGAATGCATTCGTAGCGCGCTAAGTTGTGCTTATCGCTCAGCCAGAGCGCCTTGCACAGGTACCACGCCTTGAAATTGCTGGCGCCGATGTAGCGCACCTTGCCTTGATGCACCAGATCGTCGAAGGCGCGCAAGGTCTCTTCTTGCGGCGTATCCCAATCGGGCCAGTGCGCTTGGTAGAGATCAATGTAGTCAGTTCGCAGGCGACGCAGGCTGTGTTCAACGGCTGCCATGATGTGCTGACGGCTCAGCCCTTCGCCGTTCGGACCGTCCCACATCCTGCCGCGCACTTTGGTGGCGAGGACGATCTGATCGCGCGGCTTGCCTTGCAGCCAATGCCCGATGATCGTCTCCGCCACGCCGCCCGGATTGCCTTCTGCCCAGCGGCTATAGATATCCGCTGTATCAATGAAATTGCCGCCGTCATCCCAGAAGCGATCCAGCACGCGCAAGGAATCTTCCTCAGAGCTTGTCCAGCGGAAGGTCATTGTGCCAAGACACAACACGCTGACCTTCAAGCCTGTCCGTCCCAGTTTGCGATACTCCATGCTCAAAAAGACCTTTCAGCGAAGTGAAGTGACGCTCTGAGTATACCAAGCGCAGGCGAGCGGACATGCGCCAAAAGACGGATCGCGGCTATAATGAACATCGAGTCGAGGACGGTCGGCTGTGGATGAGACAAAACCGAAAACGTTAGGCGAGTACCGCGTGCTAGGGCTGATCGGCAAAGGTGGCATGGCGCGCGTGTATCGCTGCCAGCATCAGCAGAACGAGCGCATGGTAGCGGTCAAAGTGCTGCAGCTCTCAGCCGATATGAACGGCTTAGCGCTCTTCGAGCGCGAGATACGCGCCATGCAGCAATTGCAGCATCCGTACATCGTGCCGCTGTACGATTATCATCTCTCGCCGCAGTTGGCTTACCTTGTGATGCCGTACTTCGAGAACACAGTGGCAGATCGGCTGAGCGTGCGCTTGTATTCGCCGCGCGAGGCAGCCCAAGCGCTCACTCAGCTTGCGCATGCGCTGGACTACGCACACAGTCTCGGCTACATTCACTGCGATCTGAAGCCTTCCAATTTGATGTTAGACGGTCGCGGTCAGGTGTATCTGGCGGATTTCGGCTTGACGAAATCCATCGGCAGGTACACTGAGGCGCAGCTCACTTTCGGCACGCCGCCTTATATGGCGCCTGAGCTGGCGGACGGCGCGCCTGCCGACGTGCGCACGGATGTCTACGCGCTTGGCGTGCTGCTGTGCGAGATGCTGAGCGGACATCGTCCGTTTGCGGCAGAGCGCACGATAGATTACTTCTATTTGCATCGGCGCGCCATTCCGCCTGCGCCCAGCCAACTGAACAGCGTGCCGCCTGCGCTAGACGAGGCAGTCTTGTGCGCGTTGCGCAAAGCGCCTGCCGAGCGTCCACAATCGGCGGGCGAGTTCGCACAACTGTTCCAAGCAGCAGTAGAGCGCCTGAGCGAAGCCGAGCAGCGCTGGAATCCGCCGCACGGTGAGCGCCCGAGCATTGTTTTGAAGCCTGTCAAGAGCGGCAGCGGCATCCTGAGCGAGTTGAATGAGCAGCCGACACAGCTGCGGCGTCCTGAGTCGCTCGCTGCGCAGACGGTCGTGCGCGATGCGCTGTCATCGGCGCAGGTGCGCGCCAACTGGCAGCGTCCGCTGTCGATCGCACTCGGCGTTTTGGCAGTGTTGTTGACGGCGCTGATCGTCTTCTTGCTGACGCGCTAACGGATGTGACGCGGCTCGCCGACGTAATATTGCATCGCGCAGCGCTCGCGTCCCACTTGGCGCGCTGCATCGGCATACGCCTGCGCAAAAGCGCCTGCCGTCTGATA
>DAOTWB010000027.1:0-2449 GCA_034436235.1 Anaerolineae bacterium | reverse complement strand
ATCGGGCAGACATCAGGGCAATGCGTATAGCCGAAGCTCAGCACTGTCCAGCGGTTGCGGAAGTTTTGAAGCGTGAACGGCTGCTCGTCCTGATCGGTCAGCGTGAAGTCGGGCAACGCTACGGGCGGATCGAGCGGACGGACGCCTTCAGGCAACGGCGGGACAGTCGGCGTAGGCGTTGGCGCAGGCACAGGCGCACACGCGCTCAACACAAGCAGGATGATCAACGTGAAAGCTGATAGCCTCATCGGATAGCTCTTTCTGAACGCCATTGGTTACGTTTTTTAGCGCCGCAGGCTTTGCAGAGCGCGTAACGATAGTTCAGCGGCAGAGCGCAACGGCACTCAGCACAGCGGCTGATTGAGTCTATGCGACGCAAGAGCGCTGTGTCAATGTTGAACGACCATTCGGCGCGCAAGGCGCGCAGCCAAGGCTCGTCGGGCGCGAATTCTGTGAACTCAGGGCGACAAGCAAGCCATAAGTAGATATCAGCGCAGCCGATCGCCTGCTCGGTCGCTTCTAGGTCGCGATCGTCTTCGATACTAGGCGGCGGCTCGACAGGGAAAGGCATCGGCTGATGGCTCAAGATGGCGCGTGTGCAGGCGTACCAATATTCGCGGTTGCCTTCGCGCGTCGGCGCTTTGACCAGCTGCACGGCGGCTGCTAAACCGAGCTGCTCCACTTCCGAGTCGCTGAGCATAGTCGCCAGCATAATGCGCTCGTCAATATCGGCAGGCTCGATCACGTCGCGCAGTGAGTCAGGGATAGATTGCAGCTCGCGCCAACGCGCCAAGCGGCGCGCTAAGCTGCCGGGGATCAGCTCAAGGTCTTCAAGGGCAGGTGCTACACGCGCGCGCTCTAGATCGGGCGGCGTCGTTTCCATCAGACGGCGCAGCATTTTCAAGTTGTTGCGCGTGGTCGCGCCGACCACGCCTGCCTGCGACAGTCCGTAGCGACCTGCGCGTCCTGCGATTTGATGCGCTTCCTGCGCCGTCAGCGGACGCACGGTTTGACCGTCGAATTTTTCCATCTCGAAGAAGCAGACGTAATCGGCGGGCAGATTCAAGCCCATGCCGACCGCGTCTGTGGCAATGCAAATTTCGGTCACGCCGTCAGCGAAGCGATCGGCTTGCTTGCGGCGCACTTCAGGCGGCAAATTGCCGTAAATGACCGAGACGCGCCGATTCTGCCGCTCCAGCTCAGTCTTCAGGCGCAGCACGATGCGCCGCGAGAAGGCGACCAAGATCGTGCGCGGCGGCAGATGCTCTAGCGACCAAGGCTGAGCGGCGACTTCCAATGGCGCCAAGCGCTCGTGGCGCACCACTTGCGTCGGAATCAGCGCAGCCGCCGTCAAGCGCTCGATGAGCGTCTGCGCAAACGGCGGCGCGATGACGCGCATCTCAGGCGCGCGGCATTCCATCAAGGCGCGCGTCCATGCCCAGCCGCGGTCAGGATCAGCCAACATATGCGCTTCGTCAATCACCACACAAGCGCCGCTACGCTCAGGATTGAACATCTCAATGGTCGCCGCTGTGATGGTCGCGCCTTCCACTTCGATATGCTCTTCGCCTGTCAGCAAGTTGCAGCGCACGCCATCGCGATTCAGCCTATCGAAGACTTCGAAGGCGAGCAGGCGCAACGGCGCCAGATACCAGCCGGTGCCTGCTCTGCTCAGCGCTTCTAGCGCTTGATGAGTCTTGCCGCTGTTGGTCGGTCCGATGTGCAGTTGCACCAGTTGGTCAGCGCGACCGTCATGCTGCCATGTTGGGAAGGTCGCCAGCAGCCGTGCGCGCAATTCTTCGTGTTGGCGGCGCTCTTCTTCCTGACGTTGGCGCAACAGGCGCATTTCTTCGGCGCGACGCGCTTCTGTCAGCTGCCGCTGCTGATCGCGTTGCGCCTGCCGTGCGCTGCGCGCAAGGCGCAGCTGATCGCGGAAAAATTGCAGGCTGATCGGCTCATCCCACAACCGCTCGCGAATCTGTCCCCAGCGGACGCGACTGGCAGTATCTTTGCGCAATTGGCGCAGCACGTGCTGCAAGCGGCTCAGCGCAGGCTCTTGATCGCCGAATAGGAGCAGCAAGTCGCGCACAGCGACGATCTCTTGATCCTCGACGGCTTGGAAGAGCGCAGGCTCAGCGAGAATGGCGTTCACCTCGGCTGCGCTCAGGCGTGTCTGACCGTCAGGATCGATGAAGGCTTGGATGATGCGCGCGCCGATGGCATTCTGCAGCGTCTCAACGCGGATACCCAGCTTTTTAGAGGCGCTTGAGAGCGAATATGAGCGCGCCAAAACTTTCTCGCGGCGCGTCTGACCGTCGTGATTGGGCTGGCGCAGCACGTCGCCGCAATGATCGAGCGCCGCTTGCCAATCTTCATCTTTGGGCATGACGGCTGCTTGCGCCGCAGCCAGTGCCGCTTGCGGATCGGACTCGGCGAGGCGCAGCCAGAC